>CAMJAZ010000149.1 GCA_946403735.1 uncultured Selenomonadales bacterium | reverse complement strand
GCGTTGAGAAAACTTTGAACACTGAATCGGGATCATCATTAAGCGCGGCACGCAGTTTATCTTCGTCAAGTGTCAACTGCCCATAAAGCCCCTTTGTCGAAATGCCAATTGAGTATGCGTTATCATATTTATAATCATCGTCTAAACCGCTTATGCTGTCAGAAATGGCGCTACGCATTTGGTCAATGATTCGGCGGATGTTGCTATCGTGATAAAGCAAGCCAGATTTAGCTTTTTCTTCCCACTTTTTAATTTGCTCCTCCGTCATTTCATTTTTCTGCGCTTCAGTCAACGGCTTATAACTACTATTCGGTGTTTCGCGGTACTTAGTGTAAAGGTCGTTAAGCAATTCGTTGTAGCTGTCGACAAAGCCTTTCACGTTTTTAACAATCGTGTCAATGTCCTGCTCAACAGTAACTGTTGCCGTAGTTTTTTCCGTGACGTTAGCAAAACTGTATGTGACGCCTTGAACTGTCAAGCTATTTGAGTCAATATTTTCGTACTTTTCGTGATCAACCCAAACAGCCGCATTGCCGCCAGTGACAATTTGATTTTTGTTAGTCTCAAATCTTATAGGATCGACTTCTGAAAGGTCATCATTTGCCGCGTAGTCTTTCAAGCCTAATCTGTTGAAGAAATTTGTAGCATTAGCATCAGTCGCAGTCAAAGTGATGTTGTTTGACGTGCCAGTCTTCATATTATAAATTGAAAACTTATCTTGCATTGCGTCATAATTTGCCCTGACGTTCGTACCTTTATTATTTATTTTGGAGGCCAAATCGTAAAGACTGGCGCCTTTAACAATATCTTGGTAGGTTATTTCTACAGTCTTTTCAGGTTTTGCAGTGACAGTTGTTTTACCTATGTTGCCCGCCGTAAAAACAATGCCATTTAGAGTTATCGCACCGCCTGTTTCGCTAAAAGCATTATTATAAAGAACATCTCCATTGGCAGCTGTAATAGTGCCTGTTGGTGCTACACCGTCATCATTTGTGGTTGCTGATAAAACTGGATCATCATCATAACTTAAACCCATTCCAGCACTATTGCCGTCGCCAAGAGCATTAACAAGATAAGAGCCTAAACCTGCATTAGTCAACCTTGCAGAAACTTCGTCAGTAGATGCAACATTATTTGATATTACTATGCTACTAGTGTTCTCATCATAAGACGCCGTAAGGTCAATGTCATTGCTTGCCAATTTTTGATTCAGCAAGTCGACAAAGTCTTGAAACGTAGCGTCAGAATCAGTCAAAACTTTAGCTAACTCGCCATAAGTAATATTAGCGTATTGTGTGCCATTACTTCCTACTTCAAACTCAAATGCCAGCGCCGTTTCATCTACATTATGAGGACCATCACTAACATCCCCGTAAGAAGACGGACCATCACTGTCTTTACCATAAAATGTAACATTCGTGCCGTCATTAGTGACAGAGTTTAAACTGTCCCAGTCCAAAGCGCTAGCAATAAGTGTAGAGAGGTTTTTATCAGAAGAAAACTTATCGTTTTTAAATGAGGCAGTAGCTTTCGTACCAGTTGCGATGATGTTTACCGTGTAAGTCGTCGATTCTTCAAGATTATAGCCATTAGTAGTCGTGACTTTTACAATGCTTTCATCGCTACTTCTAACACCGCTATTCGCGCCGTCGCTAATGGTAAAGCTCATGGCGGTAGCTGATAATGCTGTATCGGAATTAGTTGCAGTTAAATCTATAGTATAAACAGGAGTATCAGTCTTTGCTGAATATGTACCGAGTCCCTTTCCATCCTTAGTATCTTCTACCCACGAATAAAATTTGTAAGTAGTATTAGCAGTATCCCCTGTACCTGTCGTATTACTAGACCATGAAGCGAAAAGTAAATCGGAAAGCTTAGAACTTTTCGCACTTTCCGCTTTATCGCCACGTTCAAGAGATTGAGTACCAACAAGGTATGCGCTAGTAGCGGTACTTTCAACGGTTATGGTATGGTTTCTTGCAGGTGCAGACGCACTAGCCGTTACCTTAATTGTTGGATCGCTACTTGTAGCTGTACGTGCATTTGTACTGCTAGAAAGTTTATAATCTGAAAGCGTATTTAAATTGTAGTCTTGAATTTTATCGTAAATTTCGAGATAAGCCGCTTTAGTCCATTCATTTTTGGTGTAGGTCTGCTGCATTTTGGCATACTGATTTTCTTTGCTCATCATGCCAACTTTAACCATCGACTCAATGTCAAGCCCCGAGCCAGACAGACCATAAATTCCATTAACGCCCATTTTTATCCCTCCTTGTGAATTTTAAGAAACTGCCAGCAAATTCCGTTTACGTAACTAGAAATTTACTGGCAGTCTCTAGAAAAAATTTTCGACATTAGCCGAACATTGAGCGCAAACTAATTCCGCGTTCCGTGCAAACTAGGCGATTTTATCAAGGAAAGCGCCAATCCAAATTTTGGACTTAATCATATTGTTGACCATTTCTTCAGGCGGAAGTTCTTTGATAACTTTGCCGGAATCTTTGTCGACGACAGCAACAGACATCATATTAACTTCTTTGTGATACTTAAATTCAAGGTTGCTATTTGCGCGTTCCATAGCTTTATTAAGCTCTTCAGTGACCTGTTTAGTAGCTTTTTCGTCCATTGAACCAGGCGCCACATACTGATGTTGTGCTTCTTCTTGCTGTTGAGCAGGTGCAGACACTTCAGGGGTGCCAGTACCCGCTACGGGACGTTCATTTTGTGCGCCAACGCCACCAGCAACAAATGCCGTTGACAAAGCGTCTTGAATAGTGTTTGCCATAATAATTCACTCCTCCTTAAATTCTACCACTCAAAAATATTTTGAGTACGAGCCGCCATTCCTGATTGGCGTTTTTATTTCAGAGGCAACGCGTCATGCAAGTCAACATCCTTGATTTGCGCGGCAGCCTTCTGATTTTCTTCTTGAATAGCACGGTAAATTTCACCGCGATAAATTTTTATCTCTCTCGGCGCGTCAATGGCTATGCGCACGTTCTCTCCTTGAACTTCAACCACATTTATGACGATGTCGTCGCCAATCATTATTTGTTGACGCGGTTTTCTCGTCAAAACTAACATTCGCTTACGTATCGCTCCTTCCACATTAGGTTTTAGCTTTTAAAAATTTCCTAAAAGCTTTAAGCTGAAACCTAAAAGCTATCACAGCTATTTTTCTGGGAAAAGGCGGTGTTTGGTAGTGTAATTGCTTTTCTCCATGACAATCTGTTTTGCCTGCATATTTTCAATGTTGATAACAAGCGGCGCTAACAGATTAGCCGTCATATAGCGTACACTGCCATTTGGAATTGTTATCATAGCGTAGACAAGAATTTTTTCAACGTCCTTGATTTCCAATTCCGCAACAGTATCGTCATCAATTTCGGCTGAATAATCGGGGAAGAAAATTTCAGGTATAGTCAGCAGAAACGCCAAGCTGGGCTTTTTAAGTGACTGCATAAAATAATACGGGCTTTCTTCGTCGTAAGGAAGAATGATAAATTCGTGTTCGTCCTCAAAAGCGGGAATGCCATCTTTGAAATGAATGATTCGATTTTCATCGACTTCAATTTCGCCGAACCTGTCGGTATTTATTTTTCTCATCAAATCTTGCCTCCAAATGAAAAATTATGCGTGAAATAACCGCGCAGGCTTAGGCGTAAATGTCGTAGTAGTCCTCCGTCACCCATTGCCTTAAAAAGCCTTGATCTTTAATGTAAGTTTCAACGCCGCCTTGAGTTGTACGAATATCAGCGTTAGCAGTCGTTTCAATCGTTGCCGTAACGTCGCCTAAATCTGGTGTACCTGTTAAGTGCGATTGCTGTACTTGAACGTCAGCGCCCTTTGTCCACTCAATCGTAAAAACTGGTTCAGCTTCATAGTCTTGAAAAATTTCACTACGAAGTTGCTTGGCAATATCATCGCCGCGTTTAGCGCCATTATCTAGCCTTGACCACGCAATTTGTGTACGTTTGGAAGTAGCCGCTTGTGCATCAGAAATACCTTTTTGTCCGCGTTCCCTTGCATAATCCAGCATTGTCCGCCTACCAGCAACGTATTCACTTTTATAACTATTTGAAGTGGTACTAGCCAGCGTCACCCATTTATTTGAACGCGCTTGCTCATTGTTTACGCTAACTCGCGCAGGAACGACGACTGCCCTGTCAAGTGTGCCGCGCTGAATTCTTAAATCGGTTTGCGGCAACTGATGCCTTATATTTAACCTTAGCATTTAAAGTTCCCTCCCGCCGATTTGTGATTATGAATCTGATATTTATATCGTCATTTTAGCGCTTAAAAATAAAAATTGCAACACTAGAATCTTTGTAAAATTAAAAAATTTTTACGCCGCTAATTTTTATATTTCGTTTAAATTATCTATTGACTTGAATATTTTTTTTACATTAAAATACATTTTACGTTAGATATTAAAATAAAAATTTTTTAGGAGAGCTTTTAAGGAAGTGATTTTATGAGTGACAATGAAATTATTCAAGCCTTTCATTTAATGTGGGGAAATTTTCCCGAAGCTGTGACGATTACGCAGAAAAGTCGCGAAATTGTCGCCGTCAACAAAGTTGCTGAAAAATATGGTCTTAAGCCTGGCATTAAATGTTCGTCTATTGGCAAGCCCGAAGATCACAAAGGTTGTCAGTGCAATAAAGCTGTCGACACTGGCGAACCTGTTATCTGCACTTACGAAGGAAATTTTGGCAAGGCGTATGGTTTCTGGATTCCAATTCCTGAAAAGCCTGAATGGGTTATCCATTTCGGCGTTGGATACGCTTTTGAATATCCAAAAATTTCACGTGGAAAGGTTGAAAAGAAATTGGAAAGTTTTCATGGTTTAACTAAAGGTACTGAACTTGAGCCGATTATTAAAGATTTGATGATGGCTGAGGCTAACGGTACAATGATGTACTACGCGCTTGCTAGACTTGCTAAGGAGCAGGGACTTGACGACGTTGCAAAAATTTTCATTGAATCGGCTGACCAAGAATCTGTTCACGCGGGCTTTTACGCGACGTTGAACGGCAAGTATCCTAAAGATTTTTGGGCAATGGCAGAAACAATTATGAATGGTGAGCATGCCGCTAAAGAAAAAATTACTGCTGTTGCTGAAAAAGTTCGTGCGGCGGGATTTGCAGCGGCGGCTGACCAAATGCTGATTTTTGCCGAACAGGAATATCATCACGGCGACGTTATCAAGGAACTTTTAGAAAAATATAAACCTGCTAAAGCTGATAACGCTGGACAAAAAATTTACGTCTGCCCAGTTTGCGACTATGAATATGTTGGCGATATAAATTCTGAGCCTGACGATTGGACTTGCCCTTTGTGCGGTCAACCTAAATCAGTTTTCGTGGAGAAAGTCTA
>CAMJAZ010000148.1 GCA_946403735.1 uncultured Selenomonadales bacterium | reverse complement strand
GGGTCAAGGTTGCCAGTTGGTTCGTCGGCAATGACAATGCGCGGATCGTTGACTATAGCGCGTGCAATAGCTACGCGTTGCTGTTCGCCACCTGAAAGTTGGTCGGGGAAGTGTTTATACTTGTCACTAAGTCCAACAATATCAAGTACGGCGTTTACAGTACGTTGCATTAGACGGCGCGGCGCCTCAATAACCTGCATTGCGAAGGCAACATTTTCATAAACGGTTTTATCGGGCAAAAGTCGATAATCTTGAAAAATTACGCCAAGTGAACGGCGCAAGTACGGAACTTCATTTTGTTTAAGCTTGACAACGTTTTTTCCATTTACGATAATTTCGCCAGACGTTGCAAGTTCTTCCCGCATTAAAAGTTTCATCAGCGTTGACTTGCCAGAGCCAGACGCGCCAACTATGAAAACAAATTCGCCTTCGTCAATGTCAAGGCTGATATTATCTAATGCGGTTACGTTATTTTGCTCATAAATTTTCGTGACATTTTTTAAATGAATCATGTTTAATGCGTAATGCGTAGCGCGTCAACTAATTTTAAGCGCTCCGCAATATTCGCGCTCCTTTTCTATGATTTTGGAAAAAGTTTAATTATTTCAATTTGAAAAGTCAAGCGGCGTATCGTACAGATTAACTTACGCTAAGATAACGCCTTCATATTTTGTAAAAAAATTCCCGTTGGTTTAAACCTTCGGGAAATTTTTTATAGTTTGAAGTTTACGTACTACTTCATTCTGTCAATATGGAAAGTACCGCGCGTAATTTCTTTACGGTGACAATGCGGACATTCATTTTGAATAATGCCAGTGTAACCGCAGACAGGATCGCGGTCGACAGGATGATTGATTGAGAAGTAGCCCATATCAGCATCATGCATAGCGCGGACGACGGCTTCAAAGGCGGAAAGATTTTTTGTTGGGTCGCCGTCCATTTCAATGTAGGCAATATGCCCAGCGTTACAAAGTGCGTGATACGGCGCTTCAATTCTGATTTTGTCGTGAGCGCAAATTGGAAAGTAAACTGGCACGTGGCTAGAATTTGTCATATAGGCGCGGTCAGTCACACCTTTAATTAAGCCGTACTTTTTACGATTAGCGCGTTGGAACTGTCCAGCGGTAGATTCAGCGGGAGTTCCAAAGGTCGTCCAATTTCGTGTTTCCAATTTAGTATATTCGTCGGTACGTTCGCGAAGGTGCTTGACAATTTTTAAACCAAGTTCCTGCGCGGCGTCACTTTGACCGTGATGTTTACCAGTTAAAGCTACAAGACATTCAGCTAATCCGCAAAAGCCGATTGAGTAGCTAGCGTGTTTCAAAACGTCTTTAATCTTGTCAGTAGGTTTAAGCTTGTCAGAATCAAGCCAGACGCCTTGTCCCATAAGGAAGGGGAAGTTGTAAACGCGCTTTTCTTCAATCGTCTTGAGTCGGAAAAGTAAATAGTCGTGACAAACTGTAATATATTTATCATAAAGGCGGAAAAATTCGTCAAGGTCACCTTTCGATTCAAGCGCAAGTTTAGGAAGATTGATTGTAACGAAGGCGAAATTTCCGCGTGAACCAGATTGTTCAGGACCGTTGACATTTGACATTACACGAGTTCTACACATTTTTATCACTCTGTCGCCAGAGGAACAGACTATATCTTCTTCACATATTTTTATGTAAAGCCGTTCGCTTGGAGGCAGTGCCTATCTCTACCTCTACTCCTCTACACTCATCAAGGATAGTCGTTACACCTTCTAATTGATTTTCAATTAGCTTGGCACGGTCTCATCTCCATAGGAGACCTAACCGTTAGCCTTTAAATTTAAAGACACCTGCGGGCGCAGTTCAAACGGATGGGCTGTAGCTGTCGCTTACCCATTGTAGCCACAACGGAATTATAATCACCTTCCTTGTAGTACTGCAAATTGTAAGGCGCGTCTATATTAAGGAAATTCGGAAAGAGACGTTTAGCACTTACTTTGCAAGCTTGTCTAAATAAATCGTAGTTGGGATCGTGAATGTTATAGTTGACGCCAGCTTTAAGTTGGAAAACGGAAATGGGGAAAATCGGCGTTTCGCCATTACCTAAACCAGCTTCAGTAGCGTTTAACACTTCACGAATAACCAATCTACCTTCGGGACTTGTATCCATTCCATAATTTATTGAGCTAAAGGGTCAACTGTTATTAACGGCAGACTTTTTATTCTGCCCTCTGGAACTTTCGTTCATTTTCATCAATCTGTCAATTCAGATTCAGTTTGGCGTACGTTTTCACCTTCGACTTTACGTTAAGGTGTAAGGCACTCTTGGAGGGTTATATTCCGCTATAGCGGTTTCACCTCTACGCTCTACGGTGTCGCCATTTTTTAAGCGGCGATTACCTCGACATTAACTTAGATTATATCCTTAGTCTTTGCCGATTTTGCCTTATTCAAAGCTAAGTATTTCTACATAGTCAGGCAATTTTTACCTGTGCTCCTGCCCGGGAATGGAGCGTATTAAAATTGAAAATCAACGCCTCCATTGCTTGATGCGTTTCTTCTTCAACGTCCCTACAAGCTGATTTATAAACTTTTTCAGCAAGTTCCTTTGAGCCTACAACTTTAGTTAAATTTTCTACTGCGGCAGAATTTATGCCTTCGGAATAAGTGCAAACATTAAGGTCAATTTCCGCAGTAGGTTCAACGTCGCAAAATTCAGCGGCACGTTTCACCGCAAGTTTTATCGCCTTCTTAAATGATTTTCTTACACCTTCAGCCATAGCATAATCAAAAGCGTTTATGCTTTGTCCACCCACTTTTTTTATAAAGTCGACTATATCTCTGTCTCAAATGTTCAAAAATGAGATACTCCATTTTCACAGCGCGTACTAATAGCGCCGTTACGATACTCGGTTACTTTCGATTAATCGGTTGATAAATCCGAAACCCTTAAGCGGTCGATACCCTTTCTCTAGTCTGTTGACCTGAATATTAGATTTTAGATTTTAAATGTTAGCATTTAGAAAAAAACTAGCATTTAAAAGTTAATATTCGTGGCACAGGATTATTCAAATACGGTGTAAAATATTTGACCTTCCCTGTTAGCCTTACCGTTAATTGCCATTTACTGCAACTCCTAAGCGTCGGTAAGACACCCTTAGTAAGAGGTTAAAGGAGAGTTTTTTCAACTGCATCACTGCAGAAGTGTCCCGCATTGAAACTGATCATTTTGGTTGCTTTGAATGGCTATGCAAGCCAACGCCGAATAGGCGCGAATGGAATTTGGCTCGCGTAAGAATCCGTGACCTGTTGAAAATCCTCCGTGAAAAAGTTTCAACAAGTCAATTTGGCAGCAGTTCAAAGTTATCAAGCTAAAGTCTTTATCGTGAATGTGAATCCAGTCTTCCTTATCAGCCACTGCAAATTCTTCTGGCAAAACGTAATTGTCAACGAAGGATTTTGAACCTTCCGTGCCAAGCTTAAGCATAATTCCCATTGACGCATCGGAATTTATGTTGGCGTTATCGCGTTTGAAGTCTACGTCAGCCGAATCAGTGAAGAAAATGTCCTTGTATGTATCCATCAAATTTTTTTGCGCGTCACGTCTTTGCGCGTGTTTGTAACGATAGACAATGTACTGTTTGGCAACGTCAAAAAAACCGTGACTCATTAGCGCCTGTTCAACAATGTTTTGAATTTCTTCTACGCCAATTCCGTCACGATCTGAAATTTCACGCTCAACAGAATTTGTTACGCGCTCAACATCATCTGCACTAAGTTTATCACTCGCAGTGCTTGCGTCACGGTTCGCGCCAGCTATGGCATTAAAAATTTTTCGGCGGTCGTAAACAACGCTATTGCCCGACCGCTTCGTTACCGTCTTTAACTTCATAAATCACCACTCCCCCTTCAAAAAAATTTTCTCCCCATTTTGTGGGTAAGTGTCGATATTTTATCAAAAGTCCTCCACATTGACAAAGTCCATAAATATTGTTGACGGCGATTTAAGCTGAAAAATTTGGGTAAAACTATAACTTAAGCTTTAAATTCAGATAAGCATAAAATTTTTTCTAGGCATAAATTTTTTTGTATTATTACACTTGATAATTTTGAAAAAAGTTTGTAAAGCTTGACGACTTTTAAATAAAGCTTTAGACTTATTAAAGGTTGTTAGTAGAATCAAATTTGAAATTTTTAGATTTATGAACTACTTTTTCTTTTGGCGCAAAAGAATCGTCCTTGAGCGCCCCGATTATCCCAACGTTTTCTTTATCAAAATAGACTTTTACTAACAGACTCTATAAAGGAGTTGAAATTTTTGGGAATTAAATTTATAAGCGGCGGCGAAAGTCACGGCAAGCAGTTAGTTTGCATTTTGGAAGGTTTACCCGCTGGCTTGAAAGTTAGCAGTGAATTTATTAACGCGGAATTGAAACGGCGTCAAAGTGGTTATGGTCGCGGCGGCAGAATGAAGATTGAGTCCGATAAAATTATTTTCGCGTCGGGAATTCGTTTTGGCGAAACGCTCGGCAGTCCGATAACTTTAATTGTTGAAAATCGCGATTGGGAAAACTGGACAGAAAAAATGAGCGTCGAAGGTTTTCCATACGGTGAAAAAGTTACTAATGCTCGACCTGGTCACGCCGATTTAACTGGCGCATTAAAATATTCCCGCGCAGATATTCGCGACGTTTTGGAACGCTCAAGCGCTCGTGAAACTACAATGCGCGTAGCGGCTGGTGCACTTTGCAAAATTTTCCTCAAGGAATGCGGCGTTGAAATTTCCAGCAAAGTTTTGGACGAAGATGAAATTATTAAACGTATCGACGCGGCAAAATCTATCGGCGATACCGTAGGCGGAATTTTTGAAGTTACAGTCACTGGCGCTCCAGTAGGTCTTGGCAGTTACATTCAGTGGGATAAAAAACTTGACGCGAAATTTGCGGCGGCGTTTATGTCCATTCAAGCTATTAAAGGCGTTGAAATCGGCGACGCTTTTTCAAACGCTAAAAAATTTGGTAGCGAAGTTCACGACGAAATTTTTGTTGACGCTGATAAAAAAATTTTCCGCAAAACTAATCGCGCAGGTGGAATTGAAGGCGGTATGTCAAACGGTGAACCGATTATAATTCGCGCCGCTATGAAACCAATTCCTACGCTGATGAAACCTTTGCAGACGATTGACATTGCAACACAACTTCCCGTGACTGCCAGCAAAGAACGTAGCGATACTTGCGCGGTATGGGCGGCGGCTGTCGTCGGTGAGGCAATGGCGGCGATTGTTACGGCGGACGCGATTGTCGAAAAATTTGGCGGTGACGCGCTTATTGACACGTTGCAAAGTCTTAAAAATTATCGTGAACGTTTACAAAATTTTGGCGTAGGTTGAAAGCTTATGAAAAATAATTT
>CAMJAZ010000147.1 GCA_946403735.1 uncultured Selenomonadales bacterium | reverse complement strand
GAATGAGGAAATGCGATTTATGGCGGCGATCAAGCTAAGGCGTTAGATTTTGCACTTGAACATTTTGGCGATAATGGTAAAAATAGCAGTAGTAATGGTGGAAGAAACAGTAATAGCGGCAAACTTCCTCCGTCAGCTGGTACAATGAATGGCTATCGCGCGATTGTCAATGCAATAAATAACGGCAATGACGATGACGCAATGGAAATGTTTGAAGGCATACGCAAACAAAAAGCAGATAATGTAGGAAAATTCTATGACGGCTGGTCACAAGAAGACACGCAAATTGACTCGACGATTGACCAAGCGTTGTCACAATATTTTAGAACTGAATATGAAGGTACAGACGAAGAAATTCAAGCTAAACGAAATGCGGCAAAACAATTACTTTTGGATTCAATAATGGTTATCGGTAGTGGCTACACTGTAAAAGATGTTCAAGAGGCGCGACAATATGCGGCTGCTCGAGCTAGACATAGTCAAGATAATGAAAATGCAACTGCCAACAATAACCAATCTGTTAATCAGGCTAATCAAAACGTGAGAAATATTTTATATCCCGGTGCTAATGTTTATTCAAGATGATAATTTGAGGTGAAAAAGATGGCAGAATTTAAAACTTTGGCAGAACGTACACATAAAAAGGAAGAGCCAGGTTTCCTTGAATCAGCGGCAAAAAATGCGTGGTATAGTGGAAAAAATGTAATTGGTAGCGCTTTAACCACACTAGGCGAATTAGGAGTAGCCAATCAGCAAGAAAAAGTTCCGTCAGACGATAAATTAAAAAACGCTGCTAACCTTGCTTTAGACGCGTCGTCAAAATTTCGCCCAGACCCACTTGGTACAATAGGAAATTTAATAGGGTTTGAAAATATTCGTGATTATGGCGTTGAAATGTCGCGAAATGCGCAAAATGCAATGCAGGATGTTGTTACAAGACCAGAATATCAAAGTAAAGGATTTTTAGATAGAGTAACTGACACGAATTATTTAACTGATCCTCGTGGTCTTACAGCTGATATGGCGTCAGGTTTAGGAAGTTCAGTACCGTTTATTTTAGGAAGTTTAGGTTTATCGCGATTTGCGCCGAGCGTTGGCGGTTCGTTAGCGATGAGATTAGCCGCGCCAATGATAACTAGAGGCGGCACTTTAGGCAGGATAGGTTCAGGATTTTTAAGGGCGGCAAATACTAAGGCTGGCGATATTATCGGCACAACTTTAAAATCGACAGCGCCATACGCGGCAATTCATTCACCACTTGAGGCGGTAGCAAATGCTGGCGAATTGTACGAAGATTTGAAAAGCAGAGGGTTTAACGACGAAGAAATTGCAAGGTTAATGCGCGGCAGTATCATTGAAGAAATTCCGATTAACTTTGTAGAAGGATTGTTAGAAGGCAACGTACTTTTCGGCAAAGGTTTAGGGCTTGTCGGCAAAACTGCTCGGCAAAGATTAGCTGGCAACGCTGGAAATATGGGGCTTGAAATGCTTGGCGAATATTATCAGGAAGGCGCACAAACAGGCAACACGAATAAATTTTTAGGGCGTCCGTATACACCAGTTAGCGATTATCTTGGGAATTTAGCGACTACAGGAACACCATTTGCGACGCAAGATGAGATAAGCGCGGCGGCGGCAGGCGCAATCGGCGCAATTCCAATGGGCGCAGGCGGAACGGTTTACCATACCATTATGGATAAAGATGTTAAGCCAGATAATGTTGAAGTTTACGATTGGGCGAAAAACATTTCAGGAAATGCGATGTCCGATGAAACGTATAACAATATTGTACGCGAGGCACAAAAGCAAGGTGTACCAGTTCAGTTAGCGTTGGCGGTAGCGAATCAAGAAAGCAGAGGAATTCAAGATTTAGTAAGTCCTGCTGGCGCGTTGGGCGTAATGCAACTTATGCCTGAAACTGCTGAAAGTTTAGGCGTCGATCCATACGATGAAGTTGAAAATATTCACGGCGGTGTTAAATATCTCAAGCAGATGTTGGACAAATTTAACGGCGATTATGAATTAGCGTTGGCGGCGTACAATGCAGGACCAGACGCCGTGACAAAATATAATGGCATTCCGCCTTATTCAGAAACTCAAAATTACGTAAAAAGTATAAATGAATTTTTGAGTAGCAGTCCAAATTTCAGTAGAAATTTTTATGAAGATGACGAAGAAGAAATGATACCGTCAGATTTAGGCGAAGGGCGATATTGGATAAGGCAAAATAACGGTGTAAGTTATGAAGGTGCACAACCGCAAACTACGGATTCACTGTACGCGCTTAGTAAGTGGTTTTATGAAAAGACAGGCAAGCCGTTAGTAGTATCAGCTGTTACGAATGGCAGTCACGCGGACGGCGAACATAGCCATAAAAACGGCTGGAAATTTGATATACACGACGGCGGCAGTGGTGCGGAAGGCGCTTTGTTCACTGATGATTTTCAAAAAGGATACCTGCTTGATGAATTTGTAAAGTACGGACAAAGTTTAGGCTTAGGAATGAACGTTGAAAGTTTGGGTACGGGCAATGTTCACATAGACGTAGCGGTAAACGGTACGCAGTGGGCGGGCGAACTTGCAGGACACAATTTCGGCGGCTTTAAAGGTTTAAAATCTACAAATAGAAGTACAGTTGCCGCGCCAACTTCAACTGCAGATGACGGCGATTCACTGATTGACGGCATAATTAAAAATCTTTTAACGTCCGAGTCAAATGCAACGCCAACTTTTGACGTGACACAGGATAGAAAACTTGAACAATCTATCTTTCCTATGTTCGTGGAAAATGCGAAAAACACGTTGGAAGGTGACGACGCGGCGGCATTTTTAAATTTCCTTGAACAAAATAAAATGTTGAAGGACGACGGCACTTTCAAAAATTCTAAGGGTAACCGTGAAAAGTTGCGTCAAGAATACGCGGAGGAAATTTCAGAATTTGGGCAGTCAAAAGTTGATGAACGCTACAATCAATTTATGCAGAATCAAAAATCAGCGGATGAAAAAATCAAAGACGCTTTTGAAAAAATTGTTCAGCAGGAAGAAAATGAAGGCAATCCAGAAGCAACAAAACACCGTGAAA
Source organism: uncultured Selenomonadales bacterium (assembly GCA_946403735.1). Taxonomy (GTDB): domain Bacteria; phylum Bacillota; class Negativicutes; order Selenomonadales; family Selenomonadaceae; genus Quinella. Next base: position 2,429 of record CAMJAZ010000147.1, on the reverse strand, counting down.
TATTGCAAAACGGACAAATTGGAGCAATGGAACAATTCTTGAAAAATGCAGGGATAAATTTTGACGCGCCAGTTGAAAGTGAATCAGCGGAGGAAGTTGTAAATTCTGCAGACGGTTGGCAAAAGTTTACGCCAGAAAATCAGGCAAGATTGGTACAACATTTGAAGGAAGTTTTGGCAAGTGAAGGCGCGTTAGATGAAAATTTAGGAATTGCGCTTGATAATGGCGAGCAACAGGCGATAGGCGACGCATTGCAAATTTTCCGCGAAATTCAGCGAAATAAACCAATTCAGCAAATTTTGAACAGTGACGAAGAAAGTTTAAGCGACGACGCAAAAAAATTCCGTGATAAATATTTTGAACTGCAAGATAGAATTCAGCGAATAGAAAATTCACGCGTCAATTTAGAAAACGAAATGCAAGAAAAAGAATCTATTAGCGACTTGCCAAATTATTATAGGGTTAAAGCGCTTTTTGAAGGTGCAAACAAAAATTTAGAAACGGCACGGGCTGAATTGGAAAAGTTGACGCCGCCAAAAAATATAAATCGTGTATCAGAAAGCGAACAACTTGAAAATGAAATGCAGGAACATTCACACAAGATTGACGCGTTGAAAAGTCGAATTGAGGATATGGGTGAGCCTACGGACGAAAAATCTTTGCGTCGTCGGAATAAATTGATACGTGAATTAAAATCGACGTTGGATAAGCAAGATGCCGCGATAGAGCGTTACGACGAATTAAACGACGTGGGAAAAATTTGGCGTGAAGATGCGGGGTTAAATACAAATTCGCCGAATGATTTATTAAATTTATTGCGGAGTGGAATAGCGCAGACAGAAAGAAAGTTATCAAGAGTCACAAGAACAAACAGAAAAGCTGATAATGCTAAAAATACACCAAATACTAATAAATCAAAATCTAAAGGTGCAAAAGCTAGTGAAACATCTATGTCAGAAACAGGAGCCCCACCAATAGATTATAAAGACATATCTCAAAATGTAGAGGCTGGAGTACCACCAATAGAAGATAAAGACATATATGCTGTGGCACAGCCTTTCGAAGAAATTCCACAAGAAGAATATTTGGAAGAGCTAGAAGAAATGAACAAAGAGGAAAACATAATATTAGGCACAATGTCAAAAGCAAAAGAATTTAAAGTAAAAATAAAAGAAATAGAAGCAAGTAATAAAAGAATAGCAATAGAAGGAAGAATAGTTTCATGCGAGACAAGAGAAACCAAAACTGGTAAGGGCTTGATTATCTATGAAATTTATGATGGCAGTGGAATAGTAACATGTAAATCCTTCACAAAAGATATAGAAGAATGTAGTGAAGTAGCTGATAAAATAAAAAAGGCAAGTGGAATAAAAACTATAGGAAAAGCACAGCTTGACTCATTTATAGGAGATGTCGCCATTATGGCTAACACCATTTTGGAGGTAAATGGAGAAAACTTCCCAAAACCTCCTTCAGAAGACGAAAACTCTCCATTAATTTTAGGAATGAATGACCAAATAAAAGCACCAATTGTAAAAATTGAAGACCTAAATCCAGAATCAGGAACTGTTTGCATAGACGGCGAAGTTATAGGAATGGAAGAAAAAGAAATAAAAGGCGGAAGGATAATACTTAGCATTGACATATATGACGGTTCAAGTACAATGACTGCGAAATGCTTTGTGGGCAAAGATAGTATAAAAAAGGTAACAGGAAAAATTAAAGGAGCAAAGGGAATAAAAATTGCTGGCAAAGTTGAAATGGATACATATTCAAATGAATTAACAGTAATGGCAAACACAATAGTTACAGGTGAAGGAATAAAAAGAGAAATAAGAATGGACAATTCTGAAGTAAAAAGAGTTGAGCTTCACATGCATACACAAATGAGCCAAATGGATGCTGTAACTCCAGCAACAGACCTTATTAAGAGAGCAATGCAATGGGGAATGAAATCAATTGCAATAACAGACCATGGAGTTGTTCAATCTTTCCCAGATGCACATAAAATGCTTGGCTATGATAACCCAGACATGAAGGTAATATATGGGGTAGAGGCTTATTTGGTGCCAGATAAAAGTGCGACAATTGTTTCAAACCCAAGAGGACAAGTTATAGAAGATACTACCTTTTGTGTACTAGATTTAGAAACGACAGGCTTATCTTTTAGAACAGATAAAATAACTGAAATAGGAATAATGAAGGTGAAAAACGGAGAAGTAATCGACCAATTTTCATGCTTCGTGAATCCAGAAAAACCAATTCCACCAAGGGTTGTAGAGGTAACACATATAACAGACGAAATGGTAAAAGATGCTGAAACTATAGATAAGGTGTTCCCTAAAATGCTTGAATTTATAGGAGATAGCGTAATTGTTGCACACAATGCAGACTTTGATGTTACATTTTTAAAATATAATGCAAAAGAA
>CAMJAZ010000146.1 GCA_946403735.1 uncultured Selenomonadales bacterium | reverse complement strand
TAGCCCGAATTGACGCGGCACGAATACGCCATTGACTACGCGACTGGAAATTTTACACTGAAAATTACTGATTACGCACAGCAAGATATTTTGAAAAATTTTGTTTTACAGCGTGAATATAATTCGCTTGCCAAACACTGGAAATTTAATATTGACGGCAAACCGCAGACAATTACTTTGCAAACTTTGCAGGAGATTTTTTTTATTTACGAAGGCAAACATTTAATTTCCGCGCAAGATGAAATTGGACGTACTACGCGCTACGATTACACCGAAAATTTTTTGTCCTGCGTCACTTATCCCGATAAAACGCAAGCCAAATATTTTTACGACCACAATAAAAAGTTAGTAAAGTGCATTGAAGGCGGAAAAATTCTTTTTCAGAATGAATACGACGAATTTGGACGGCTGATAAAAATTACTGACGCGAACGGTACGCGAAATTTTTTTTACGATGATAAAAATAGACAGACCATTGAAAGCGGACGCGAAAATATTATCTACAAGTGGACGCGCCGCAAGTTGATTGAAAAAATTTTTTACGCGGACAAAACTTTTGAACTTTTCAAATATGACACCGATTTCAGATTAAATTACAAACTTTCGCGAAATGGTGACGAATATGTTTGGCGCTACACTGACGGACTTTTGTCGCGTGAAATTTTTCCCAATGGTAAAATAATTTCTTATGAATACGACGCCAACGGAAATTTAATCAGAAAAATTGATAGCGACGGACGCGAAGCAATTTTTTCTTACTCGTCGAAAAATTTGTTGATTGAAAAAAAAGTTCGCCTAAACATTAAAGATTGGCGAATTGAAAAATTTGAACGCGATATGGCTGGAAGAATTTTAACTCACGATATTAACGGGCAAATTACCTCTTACGCTTACGACGAAGAATCGCCCGTGCCTTCAATGATTAAAACTCCTTGCGGCTATAAATTCAGTTGCATTTATGACAAAGTTTACAGACTTTTGGAAATTAAAACCGAAGTCGGAGAATTTTTCTTTTCACATACGCCGATGAATAAAATTGTTGCCGCGCAGGAAAATATTTTTACGCCGATTGAAAAGCCTGAAAAATTTTCCGAAGACGCCGATATAAAAATTTTTGATAACGGCGACCGATTGATTGAGGCGCGACAAAAAATCGGCGATAAATACAAGCTGATTCGTTGGAAGTACGATTTAAACGACAACTGCATTGAACGGCGGGAATGGCTTGACTTGCAGACGATTGAAAGTGCAACGGGGCGCGTTAAAGTCACTCAATACGAATACGACGCGCAAAACAGATTGATTTTTCAATTTGACGGCGAAAACGTAGCAAAATATTATTACGATTGCTTAAATAATTTAACGCGAGAAAGAAAAGGTAAATTTAAATGGCGCTGACTTCATCAAAAAAAGAAAATGCAGTTGCTCTGCACGATATAAAAATTACTGGCGTAGACTTTTTGCAAATAAGGCAGATTGAAATAAATCACACTGCTAACGAATACGCACGCGCACGATTGACTTTGCAGGTTGATGACAAAAAGGGTAAAAAATTTTTGGAACAGGCGAACGCCGATAAAATTAAAATTTCCGCCAAGATTAACAAAAAAGATACTGTTTTATTTCAAGGCTACATTTCACATTTGAGCTTGCGGACGACGATTGACGAAACTATTTTGACGGTGGATTTACTTGACGCCGCTTGCCTGCTGAATTTGAAATATGAAACTTGCTCTTTCCAAAAACTTACTGATAAATATGAAGAAGTTTTGAAAACGGCGGTTAAAGACAGCGGAGGCAAAGTTAATTTGAAAGTTACGGACAAGTCGATTGAAAAAATGATTGTCCGCCTTAATGAAACGTCGTGGCAATTCATTAAGCGTATGGCGTCACACTTTAACGCAATGGTTTTCACTGACATTACCGCCGAAAAGCCGCTTGTGACAGTCGGTCTGCCCGAATCTAAGCAAACGATTGAGCTTGACGCCGTGCAGGTTACATATAATTTTAACGATGAAACTTTTCAATTCATCAACTCCAATGAAACATTGAAGGCTAAAGGCGCTAAAGTTATCAGTGAAGATTTTGCGTCGGTGAACGTTGGCGACGTTTTCCAATATTTAAATATTGCCGATACCGTCAAACTCAACAAAAAAGAATATTTCGTAAAAAGTTTGAGCTTTAGGCTTGTCGATTATATTTTGATTGCAAATTATACTTTGGTCGGCAAGACGGCTTTTTTTGTACCGATTTCCGCGCAGAAAAATATTTACGGCAGAGTTTTCCGCGCTCAAGTCAAGAAAGTTGAAAAAGATAAAATTCAAGCACATCTGATTGACGTTGACGAAAAATATACGGAAGGCACGACGTGGTTTCCATTTGCGACGGCGTATTCAAGCGCGGACGGCAGCGGCTGGTACGTTATGCCAGAAGTTGATGACTATGTCAGAATTTTATTTCCGTCGATTGATACCAGTGACGCTTTTGCGCTAAGTTCGATTAACACCGCGCCGCTTAAAGAGCCGAAAAATAAATCTTTGAAAGCGCCTGGCGGTCGAGAAATTTTGTTGACTGATAAAGGCGTTGAGATTATCGCCGAACATCAGAAAACTTTCATTCAACTTGACAAAGACAAGGGAATTAACATCGTTTCGGCGAAAGATATTGTGATTAATGCTGACGGCAATGTTTCTTTCGACGCCAAAGGCAAAATTCAAATGGTGTCGCAGAAAGAAATTACCGCGCAAAGTGGTCAATCGCATATGAAAATTTTGTCGAATCAAATTGATATGGGAGGGAGCAATATTATTGTCGGAGAATGAATTTGAATTAAGAATGAAGAATTTAGAATTAAATTTGGGGGAATTTAATGGAACTTATTCAAACTTTCGACGAATATTTAACTTTACGCTACAAGCCGCTTGAAACGGAATTTTTAAAAAAATTTTCTCAACACTTAAGCAAGGAACTTCCTACGATTAGAAAATTTTGTCTGGAGGAATGGCAAAAAGCTATTGCCTACGCTTGCGAAATTCAGCGGCAGGAAAATAAAATTTGCGCTTATATGAGTATTTCTTTTTTAAACACGTCAATGATTGATGACAAGCCGACGTTACAAATTGATTTTTACAATGAAGAATGGGTTTTCGGCGAATCTTGGGCGCGGTATCGTATGAGTGCAGATTTTTTTTTGAAATTTTGGAAGGATTTTAAATTTGACGCGCTCGACGACAGATTTTTTGTCCGCAGTAAAATTTCTAAAATTGAAATTAAAGCGCTATTTTGGGGTACGCTTGACAAAATTATTTTTCTGTTTACTTGCTACGTAAAATATTTTGCGTTGCGTCTAAGCTACTACAACGAATTTGACGAACTTATTAAAGCGAAAAATTTTTACGTAACCTGCGGAACTTATCTTGACTGGCAAAATAAAGTTTACGCGGTAATTCCTGAAGTGGATTTACTCAATCCCGACGCAAATGAAGATACAACTTTCCGCCCTGTCGAAAATAAAATTTTTCGGAATAAAAAATTTCACGATTTAAATCTGCGCGGCTGTTACTTTGAAGATTGCGTCTTCGATAATTTCACGTTTGAAAATTTAAATTTGGTTGACGCAAATTTTTTACGTTGCCGCTTTACGTCGACAAAATTTTTAAATGTGCAAATGGCGGGCTGTGATTTATTTGAGTGCTACTTCAAAAATTGTACGTTTGAAAATTGTTCAGCCGAAATGGAAGAAGACGACGACGAATATTTTGCGCCGATGAGAATGTATCATTGCTACTTGCTCGGCATTGATTACGAAAATTGCAAGTTTGAAAATTTGACGCACATTGATTGTTTTTATAAGGAGTGATGAATTTTGAAATATGAGATAAGAGTTTGGAATAACCCCGCCGATGTGCCTGATGATATGCAACCTAAAGGTTCGGCAGATATGATTCAAAATACTGTAAATAAAGTAAATACCATCAAAAATAATGCAAGGGAAATTATAACGGAGGACAACGTTGAAGACAATAATAGTAATCTTATCGACAATCTTCTCGGCGAAGACTCTGGAAAAGCGAAAGAAACCCCACCTGATATTTTGATAGATCAAAATGCGGGCGGCGAAGACGTTATTAAATCTATTGAAGTTTCATATATTACTAAAGAAGTTGAAGAAACAATGCGTGCCGAATCAATGCGTGCCGAATCAGTATCTTCTAAAAATAGTTCTATATTAAGTTCTTTTTTTCAATCGAAAATAAAACTTGACTCATCGGAAGATCTGGAAGATGAGCAGTCGATAGAATGGAACCTGCCAAAGGAAACTACTACCAAACGGAAAGTTCGCGTCATAAAAATTGATATAAAAGGAAATTTGTACTTGCCGCTTAATGGGAATGTTGGAGGGGACGCCATGAAGTTGGCAGGCTTGAAGAAAGGCGACGAAAATAAAAAAAGAGATACCTTGCTGCTTTCACAATGGGCAAGCGTACTTCCTAAAGATGACAATAAGCCGGTCACGAAGAAAAAAGAAGGAGAGAAAAAAAAGGGATTATTAGATAGCTTTGAAGATGAGGCGGACGGTGCAATGAAAAATGCAGTGAAAAAGGTATTGCCGGGCGGTGCAGGAGGTAAAAAAGGCGCAGGTGCAGGTGGAGGAGAAGTATTCCATTTTTATCGCGGAGTTATAATAAAAATTATGACGCCAGCAGGAGATTTTCGCTTAATAACGGCAAAAAACGTTTACGTCGACAGCTACAGCGAAAATTATGAAGAAGGCGAATTTGGTACTTTTGAAATGACGCTTTTAGAAAAAAGTGATAATCAAGACAAATTTAAAATTAAAGGTATAGGACGCGAAAAACTTTCATTCTTGGGTAAACTCAAAAAAGCGGCAGATCCGGTTGCAGATATTGGTATGGGGGTTACAGCCGCAGCTGCAATGTCAAAGTCAGCTGTCGAGACGATTGAAATGGGAATCGGCGAAACACCAGCTACACGTTGGATTAAATACGGCTTGGACACTACGGCGGAAGCAGGAAATGTTATGGGAAGTTCGTCAAAGGTTATGAAAAATCCCAAAGACGTCAACACTTGGATGAAGGAAGGCTCAAACCTTAATAAAACTGTCAATGAACGTATTCAAAAAGGCGTTGACGCAGAAGAAGATATTCCGCTTGAAAAAATGGAAGAACTGTATCTTGGAAGAATAAAAAGAGACCCTGGCAAATATGCAGACTATTTGGAGATGTCGCAAGCGGACAAATACAAAGCGTTGAAAAAAGCATCGGGAGAAATTTTGGATAGAGCCGGCATTACAAGACACATGGAAGAAGAGACGCGCGATTATTATAAAAATGAAAATAACAAAGCAGAAGATGCAGCCAAAAATTTGTCTAACCAAATAGATGACGCCGCCAACAAGAAAAACGGTAAATAGGTTGTGTTGAATAAATAGGAAAGCTAAAAATTAATGTAACAAGCGGCATTTCCCAGAAACACAAAAGCCGCAATGTTTTCTTTTGATGTT
>CAMJAZ010000145.1 GCA_946403735.1 uncultured Selenomonadales bacterium | reverse complement strand
CAAAAAAATTTCAATTAATAACCACGACCTAGATAATTTAGGGAGATGATGACGCAATGGCGAAAAAGAAAGGAAGTAGTTTTTTTAAAAAGCTTTTAATTGGGCTTTTTGTAATTGCATTTTTACTGTTACTTGGCGTTAGCGCGATTGCCGCTTGCATTTATTACGACGTTATTAGCAAAGATAGAGTCGATCAAGCTAACGAACTTGTTGGCTTGTACAGGTTGCCAGTAATTGGCGCAGGTGGACAGTTTGAATATTTTTCCGTACCTGAAGGCGTTGTATGGCCGCCGCCTGAACCTAAACCTGAAACTGAAACTAAACCTAATGAAAAGCCAACTCAAGTTGCCGCTACTACGCCTAAACCTACTGAACCTAAAAAAGATGACAAAAAATCTCAAGACGTGAAAGTTTCTCAAAAAGAAATTGAAGAGCAGATGAAAGCGCGTGAAGCCGCTGAAAAAAAACGTATTTCAAAACTGGCGCGTATTTATGATAATATGAAACCTGAAGAGGCGGCTAAAGCGCTTAATGACGTGAGCTTGGATACCGTTGTATTGATTCTGCAAAAAATGAATGAGGCTAACGCAGGACAAGTTATCGCGAAAATGGATCCTGCGAAGGCGGCGCGTATCACTCAAATGTTATTCGACGGTCAACAACGCCGTTTAACTTTGCCGTCAGATTATCATTAAAAATTTTCGTACTTTAAACGCCATTGCTTGCGTATAAATCCCTTAAATAAATTTCCGCAGTCAAGCGGATTTTTTTTTGCGCCAAATTTTATTTTGGATGAAAAATTTTTAAGCGACGTTTCAACAAAATAATAGCGTGTTCAAAATATTTGTGATAGAATTGCCAAAAAGTTTTATGAATGAAAATTTTATGAGGGAGCGCGATATAAATGGATTACTTGCTGGTAATGTTGGCAACGGTTGCAGTAATATTCGGCGGCAAAGCTTTTTGGGATTGGAAAAAAAATCGCACGCCACAACTTGATTTAGATGAACTCGAAGAGGAACGCGCTGAATATCTGCAGGAAAATTTTGAAAAGGCTGTTGCAGATTTTAAATTCATTGAGGACGCGCGAAAAAAAATTACTGATAGGGAACTTTCCGCGCAGATTTCCAAAATGCAAAAGGTAGCCCAAAATTTAATCGCGAACCTTGAAAAGCATCCTGAACGTATACCGTTAGCGTACAAGTTCATTGATTATTATCAAGACCGCGCAGTTAAAATCATTCAGCAGTATCAAGACTTGGAGGCGACGGGACTTTCAACTAATCGCGTACAAGATTTGAAAGATAAAATGAAGTTGATGTTGTCGTCACTCGACACGGCGTACGAGGATCAATTTGAACACGTCATAAACGATCAAATGATTTCTGCCGACGCTGAATTGACAGTTATGGAACAACAACTTGACGCTGAAGGCATTAAACGCAACCCCGTCGAAGTTGGACAGCGTGACCAGTACGATAACGTTAGAATTGATACCGACCTTTTAGACAGACCGTTAGGCGGCGTCGATACGAATTTGCGCAACTTGCCCGTCTCACCAACTGCGCGGCGCGGTCAACCTCAATCGCCACAAAATCTTTCACGTGTACGTTATACTTCCAATCAACGCAGGGAAGTTGTTGCAGGTTTCCCTGAAAATAAACGTCCTGAAATTATTCAGCGAAAATTGATTCAGTCCGCACTTGCAATTTTTTTTGGCTCACTCGGCGCACACAAATTTTATCAAGGCAAAACTTTTCAAGGCGTACTTTACATTTTATTTTTCTGGACGACTTTGCCAACGTGGATTAGTTTTGTTGAAGGTATTCGCTATCTTTTTATGCCCATTGAAGATTTTTATTTCCAGTACATTGACAATGACAAAGATAGAAACAGGAGATAGTTATGGAAGAAATTGTTGGCAAGGTGAACACCGCTATTTCATACGCGAAAGTTATTGAAGACGGCGCACGTGAACAGATTCGGCGAATGTGTGACTACGAATTTACACGCAGCAGTAAAATTAGAATTATGCCAGATGTTCACGAAGGCGCTGGCTGTACAATCGGTACGACTATGACTGTTGATGATAAAGCTGTACCCAACATTGTCGGCGTTGACATTGGTTGCGGAATGTACACCGTGCCGCTTGAAGTTGATGAAATTGATTTTGAAAAGTTTGATGAAGCCGCGCATTACGTACCCTCTGGAAAAAATGTTTGGGAAGGTCGCAACGAACGCACAGACTTAAGCGAATTATTTTGTTATCGAAGTTTGAAACAAACGCGCTGGATTGAACGCAGTTTAGGAACTTTAGGCGGCGGCAATCACTTCATAGAAATTGACAGGTCAAGCAACGGAAAATTTTTTCTCGTGATTCATTCTGGCAGTCGTAACTTGGGAAAGCAAGTTGCTGAAATTTATCAGAATATGGCGGTTGATTTGGCGAAAGGTAAAGAGGAACTTTTCAAGGAGCAGGAAAGAATTATTCGTGAATACAAGGCGGCTGGTCGGCGCAAAGAAATTCAAGCAACTTTATTGAAGTTGAGAAAAAATTTTTCTGAAAAAAATCCTGAAGTCCCTGCCGATTTATGCCACGTCTACGGAAAATATTTTCATCAGTACATGCACGATTTAGCGTACTGTCAAGAATTTGCGCGTAAAAATCGTGAGACAATCGCAAAAGTTTTGTTGAAACGTTCGGGCATTAGCGGCTTAGAAGGTTTTCATACAGTTCACAATTATATTGACGTTGACGAAAACATTTTGCGTAAAGGTGCAATCGCCGCGCATAAAGGCGAAGTCGTATTAATACCTATAAATATGCGTGACGGTTCAGTTTTAGCCGTCGGCAAGGGAAATGCTGAATGGAATTTTTCAGCGCCGCATGGTGCAGGGCGTTTAATGTCACGTGTTAAAGCTAAAGAAAATCTTAGTATGGAAGAGTTTAAACAAACTATGAGCAATGTTTATACAACGTCCGTCAATGAATCGACGCTCGACGAATCCCCTATGGCGTATAAATCCCTTGACGATATTATTGACGTTATCGACGAAACGGTTGACATTATCGACGTGATGAAACCAGTTTATAATTTCAAGGCAAGTTAATTTTTGACGCTGTAAAATTTTTATGTTTATTTAAAATTAATGGTTGAAATCTAAATGAAAAATTATCGCAGACTTTTAATGTACATGAAGCCCTATCTTGGACGACTCGGGCTAGCTGTATTCTGTATAATAATGGCGTCAAGCGCTAACTTGTACTTGCCCTGGATCATTAAAGATATGATTGACAAGGTACTAACTGGCGGCAATATGGGGACGCTAAATTTAATCGCGATTAGCATTGTTGTAGTTTTTGCATTTCGCGGTTTCTTTTACTATTGGCAATCTTACCTTGTCTCGTACATTGGACAGCGCGTCGTGGCTGACGTTCGCGAAGTTATGTTCCGAAAATTTCAGCGTATGCCAATGGCTTATTTCGATAAACATCAAACTGGCGAAACGATGAGCTACGTTACAAATGACGTTGCCGCCGTTCAATCCGCGCTTGTCGACAATCTAATTGACTTAGTTACAGAATCAGCAATTTTAATCGGTTCAATCGCGTTAATGCTTTATATCAACTGGAAAATGACGTTGGTTACTTTAATTACCGTGCCAATGGTCGGCTACGCCATGAAAATTTTCGGACGGAAAATTAAACGCTCTGGTACGCTGATTCAAGAAAAAATGGCCGACATCACTTCCCTACTTCAAGAAAGTATTTCATCAATTCGTATCGTAAAATCTTTTGTACGTGAAGATTACGAAATTAAGCGCTTTAGCGTCGAAAATAATTTGAACTTCGATGCGTCAATGAAAAATGCAAAACTAACTAGCCTTTTGACGCCAACGGTTGAATTTCTTGCCGCAGTCGGCGTAACGTTAATTGTTTGGTACGGCGGCTACGAAGTTATTCACGGCGCAATGACTGCTGGTTCTCTCGTCGCATTTTTAACTTACGCGGTAAATTTGGCTAATCCCGTTAAAAGATTGTCGCGCATTTACGGCAAAATCCAACAAGCTATGGCGGCGATTGATAGAATTTTTTCTGTACTTGATATGGATGAGCCTGTCAACGATAAGCCTGACGCAAAAACTTTGCCGAAAGTTCGTGGTCACGTTGCCATTGACAACGTAACTTTTTCTTACGACGGACAACACAACGCCCTTGAAAATGTTTCTTTCGACGTTAAACCTGGTCAAATGATAGCATTCGTTGGACCTTCTGGCGCTGGTAAATCTACCATTGCAAATTTAATTCCGCGCTTTTACGACGTGAATGACGGCGCAATTAAAATTGACGGCGTCGATATTCGTGACGTTACTTTAAAATCTCTGCGCGAACAAATCGGTATCGTTCCTCAAGAAACTTTGCTTTTCTCAACAACTGTTATGGAAAATATTCGTTACGGTCGACTTGACGCTACAGACGATGAAGTTATCGCCGCCGCTAAAGCCGCCAACGCTGACGATTTTATTAAAGATTTGCCGCAAGGTTATCAAACGCCAATCGGTGAACGCGGTTTGAATTTAAGCGGCGGTCAACGTCAACGTATGGCTATCGCTCGTGCTATGCTTAAAAATCCGCAAATTTTAATTTTGGACGAAGCTACCTCCGCACTTGATACCGAAAGTGAAAAAATTGTTCAATCCGCACTTGATGAACTTATGGTCGGTCGTACTAGTTTTGTTATCGCGCACCGCCTTAGTACAATTTTTTCTGCTGACCAAATTTTTGTTATCGATAAAGGCAGAATTTGCGAACACGGTACGCACCACGAACTTTTAAAACTCGACGGCGTTTATTCTCACCTGTACAATATTCAATTCAGCAAAGTTCGCGATTAAACGTTTTTTTCTTGAATGCGTAATGAAGGAGTGAAAATTTTGCCAACGCTTAATTGGGCGGGTAAAGATAAAATCGTAAACTATGATTCAACCGTACCTGTTCACGTACTTAATCATTCGTACAATTTCGGCGGCGATACAGAAAATAAAATAATACACGGCGATAATCTTTTGGCGCTTAAATCTTTATTGCCTGTCTATGAAAGCCGCGTTAAATGCATTTACATTGACCCACCATATAATACAGGCAATGAAGGCTGGATTTACAACGACAACGTCAACGACCCGCGCTTTAAAAAATGGCTAGGGCAAGTCGTAGGGCGCGAAGGTGAAGATTTCAGCCGCCACGATAAATGGCTTTGTATGATGTACCCGCGCTTAAAACTTTTGAAACGCTTGCTTGCTGACGACGGCGCTATTTTTATTTCAATTGATGATAACGAACAAGCTAATTTAAAGTTAATCTGTGATGAAATTTTCGGAAGTCAAAATTTTGTAGCACAATTTGCGTGGAAACGTAAAAAAGAAATTTCTAATGACTCGCGGAATGTTTCAACGCAAGGCGAATATATTCTATGTTACAGTAAAAGTTCTATTACTGAGTTAAATCGCGAATCGCTTTACGAAGAACCTATAAAAAAAACTTA
>CAMJAZ010000144.1 GCA_946403735.1 uncultured Selenomonadales bacterium | reverse complement strand
AATAGTAGTTTCGTAGCCTTTGCGGAAATCTGCCATACCGTTGCCCATAATTTGTTTGCGTTGCTCCGTCATTAAATTGTATGCACGCTGGAAATTTTCATTGGTAATAGCTTCATGATAACTGACAAATGCACGCGCCGCCGCTTTAGCATTTTCATCAATATTACTTTTCGGCGGTTCAGGTTTAGGAGGTTCAGGCTCGGGAATACGAATACTTATGTACGTGACGCGCCCATCAGATTTATTTATGGCGAAACGCAAAAGCCCAGCTTGACCGTCAAGCGTGTTGAAATCGTATTCGTGCAAAATCAAGCCGTCTTTCTCCATTTCATGATGACTTGAGCCGTAAGCGCTTACAACTTCCGCGTAAGTCGAGCCGACATGCAAGCCGCGTTTAGTTTTATAACTTGAATCGTAAGTCATAAGTGAATGAACTTTGTTATCGACAATTCCAACTCTAATTGCTGGGTAAATGTATCGACGCCCATTTTCTTCAATTTCTTTAGGGTTGCCCCATTTTGAAATCAATTCGTCACGCGGCAAGCCAACATCAACGCCGTTTAAACTCATATCAGTTTTAGCGTCGAGATAAGCTTCACGAATTGGCGGCGGCTGTGGCGTTTCAACAGGTTTTTCTTGTACAGGTTGCGGCTGTTCAGTAGCTTGTTGAACTGGTTCAGGCGGTCGATTATCTGACAAATCATCTTTCATCATGTAGCCAATCACGGCTATAAGCACTACGATAACGCCAATTAAAAGTTTATTGTTACTTGACGAACTCTGCACAGGTTGCGGTTGTGGTTGAGGTTGCGGCTGTGGTGGCGGAGTTTGAATTTGCGGTTGAGGTGGTGGCGGTGGAGGTTGAATTGGCGGTGACGGTGGAGGAGACGGCGGAACTGGTTGAACTGGCGGTGACGGTTGAGGCGGTGGAGATTCGACAATATTAAACGCTGGACGCGCAGGTTCTTCAACAGATGGTTTAGGTTCAACTGGTGGCGTAACTTTTTTATTTGTCGAAATAGTTTGCGTAGGCTCAAAATCTTCGTCATCTTCCGCTTGGTCATTGTCACGTGGAAGGCGCGATAAAACTTTTTCAAACGTTGCAAGCACGTCATTAACACGCACTTCCTGCATGCCAGAATCTTTTAAAATTTTTTCGACTTCAGCTTTTGCCGCGTTGAAGTCATTTTTATTAAGTAAAAGAATTTCGCCAACGTTCAACTCCAACGCTTGACGTACCGCCATATACTGACGCTTATATTTCGGCGGGACTTCCTCATCAAGTTTGTCAATCAATTCTTGACTACGCACTAAAAGATTTGCATCATTTTTAAGTAGCTCTATCAAAATTTCTTCCATAACCTCACCCCATTAATTTAAAATCAGTTCACCTTTAGCCTTCAACGTCCACACGTCGCCTTCACATTCAAAGACCGCTGGAATTTTAGCTGACGTAATTTTTTTTGTGCCGACGTTGAAGTTTGAATTAAAAACTTCGCCCATTGCCTGCGCATTATGCCGATTTTCCGTGTAAACGTATGCATTTATATTCGGCAAAACTGCAAATTGATTTTCAGACAGCTTAATTGCCCAATAAGCGCCGCTGAAAATTGAATTTATTGTTTTGAAAATCGGCGGCGTAGTAGGTTCATTTATTCGCGTTTCAAAGTTTTTACAGTCAAACGCCTTCGCAACGTAACTTTTTATAAAATTGCTACGCGCAAGTACTTTTTCACGTCCAACCATTTTTAAAAGCGCGTTATATTTGTCTAAGAAATCAAAACTTCGCGGCTTACTTGGCGCGGGAATGTACGGTACAAAATTTTCGGACGGTTCATCATCAGAAGTAGAAATTTTTTTACGCGAAGGTACGGTTTCAGTTGCTGAAAAATTTTCCTCCGTCTTCGATTCAAGCTCTTTCACTCGTGAACTTAACGCGGTAACTTCATCTTCCAACTTTTTAACACGTGCAATTAACTGGCGAAATTCTTTATCAAGGTCGTCTGAATATTTGTCCCAGCCAAGTACACGCGAAAAAGTTTTTATGACGAAATCTATTCGCTGTTCACTCAATCCCGACGACGATAAAACTTTAAATGCTTTAAATAGCGCAGAATTACGGTCCGAATTTCCTGCCGCAAAAATTTCACCGACATTTAATTCAAGCGCCGTCCGTATCGCCGCGTAGTCACGACGCAAATTCGCTGGAACTTTTTCATCAAGCTTGCCAATTAATTCGTCGCGCCTTACTAAAATATTTTCGTCCTGTGCTATCAATGATATTAAAATTTCATCCATAAAATTTTCCTCAACCAGTAGTTGCGCCAATGAAAAATAGGTTCACAATTCCCGCCAAAATTCCGCAGACTAGGGATAAAGTTGTTGGGCTCGTCGCGAAAAAGAATGCAAGTATAACGCCGATAAGTGTCACCAATGCTGGAGTTGGCGAAGTTGTGAATAAGTATGTTAGACCGCCTGTACCCGCCAATAATCCGAATGCAAACCAGCCAAATGAAAAGCTATAATGCCAGAAAAATCCTAGTATTAAAAGTATGCCCAACGTTATCAATAATTTTTTTAAGCTTGTGTCACTTGTCGAAGTCTGCGCGGGTTCATCATTAGCCGTTGAAGTTGAATTAAAAGTAGCGGTCGAATTATTTTGTACGTCATTTGACATCCAAGACGGAGCATTTGAAGTTGAAGTCGTCGTATTTTGAATTGGCGGCGTTGACGTTGACGCAGGATTTTTATTGAATATCGTTTTGGCGTTGGAAAAAATTTTGTTGACTGCGCCGACAACTTCATCTGCTTTAGCCGTAATTTTATTTTCAGTTGGCGAAGATTTTTTAGTCACGTCAACTTTTTTAGCGGAGGAAGTTTTTATCGTCTGCGTAGGTTCTTCGACGATTGGCGCGGGGAATACGGCAGCTATCACTTTTTCAAAAGTTTCAAGTACAAAATTTACGCGACTTTCCTGCATACCTGATTCGTGCAAAATTTTTCCAGCTTCAACCTTAGCCGACTGCAAGTCAAATCTTTTAGCGGAAAAAATTTCTCCGACGTTCAATTCAAGTGCCTGACGTATTGCCGCATAATCGCGCCGAAATTTCGCAGGAACTTCCTCATCAAGTTTGCCTATCAATTCATCGCGCCGTATTAAAAGATTTTCATTCTGCTTGATTAGCGCTATTAAAATTTTGTCCATAACCTCACCTTACCAACTCAAAAAATTTTACTTTAAAATTAGTTTACCTCTAGCCGTAAGTTTCCACTTCCCATTTACATAATCAAAAATGGCAGGAGATTCTACAGCTAAAATTTGGCGGGTGTCGCCTTTAAAGTCAGAATTAAAAACTTCGCCCATTGCCAGCGCCGCATGTCGACCGTACGTATAATTAACTACGTTCGGCAACACGGCGCATTTATTTTTATCCAGTTTAGCCCAATATTCACTGCCCAAAATTGAATTTATATCTTCAGACTTCAACGCAAAAATCGGTGGCGGTGGCGAACTTAACGAATTGGCTCGCGCATCTGCATTTGTGCAACGAAATGATTTTACAGCAAATTTTTCTACAAAAAAACGGCTTGAAAGAATTTTTGTAATTCCAGACAAGCTTAAAAGTTCGTTGTATTCTTTGACGACTACGGATAAATCATCAGCCTTTGAAGTTAGCGCGGAAGGTTTAGCCGTTGGACTTTCTAGCGGCGCATATTGAAAGAGTTTAAAATTTTTAGTGGCAACGGCAGTTTGTGTGGGCTCGTTCAAATTTGATTCTTTAGCTTTAGAAAATTTTTCGTCAAGTCTTCGTACTAAGTTTGTCAAGACTTTTAAATTTTTATTAAGCGCGTAGACTTGAGATTCTAATTTTTCAATGCGCTTTATGGAGCGAAATTTCAGCATAGCCATTTGCGCTTTTAATTGTTCATTGTCAGCGCGGATATTAGCAACGGTACTTTCCAAATTTTCGACACGTTCAATTAGTGAATCAGTTTGAGCGTTTGAATTTTCATTCCAACCAAGTACACGCGAAAAAGTTTTTATGACGAAATTTATTTGCTGTTCATTAAAGCCCGACGATGACAAAATTTTCATTGCCTTGTACCGCGCAGATTTTTTATCATCACTTCCAGATATAAAAATTTCGCCGACATTTAATTTAAGCGCTTTACGTATTGCCGCGTAGTCACGACGCAAGTTCGCGGGAACTTTTTCATCAAGCTTGCCAATCAATTCGTCGCGCCGTAGTAAAAGATTTTTGTCATCTTTAATCATCGCCATTAAAATTTCGTCCATAAATTCACCGCCTAAAAAATAATCCCTAAATAGTGTACAAAAAATTTAGGCGACAAGCAATAACTATACCGTTAAAGCCTGCCGCTTAATCAAATTTTAATTTCTGCTCCGCGCAGATTTTTATTCAATTTTAATTAAATTCGTATTGGACAGCCGCCAGTGCTGAAATTGCCGCAGTGTCCGTCTTCAAAATGCGCTTGCCAAGACTGACACTGACGCCACCATAAGATTTTATTTCCCGCGCCTCACGATCGGTAAAGCCGCCTTCTGGACCAATAAGCAAAATAATATTTTTATCGCAGTCACACATTTTGTAATCGTGCAAAATTTTTTGAAGTGACGTTTCCTGTTCCTTTTCGTAGCAGAAAATCAGCAACGCGCCTTTACCGTCAAAAATCTTTTCAGAAGTCTTGCCAATGTTGCGGAAACGTCCCAACGAATTGGAAACTTCCTTCAACCAGTCGGACATTTCGCGAATCATTCCAAATTCTGGCAAGGTATCACGTGCGCTTTGTTCAGCCGCTTCTTTTGCAACACGCGCCCAACGATCCAATTTACTTTTAGCACGGAAATTGCCAGGACGTGCAATCGTTCTGTCTGAAATAAGCGGCTCAATCCTGTCAACGCCCAATTCAGTAGCCTTTTCAACCACCACGTCAAATTTATTTTGTTTCGGTAAACATTCAGCCAACGTTATGTGCTTTTGAAAAATCTGTTCGTGAACAGTTTGGGTCTGATGCATTTCAACATCGTCTTTCTTGCCGATTGTACGAATAATTTTAACCGTTTCGACAGGATTAACTTTCACAATGTCGCTAACGCACTTTGCCCGAACAGTTTCTTTGTCGAAGTCGACGAGTTCAATAACGGCGGTACTTCCCAACGTGTCGACAGCAATAATTTGGTCGCCTTTTTTCGCCCGCAACGAATAGGCAAGGTGATGAGCATCTTTACCCGTTATCGTCACATTTTCCGCTATGGCATCTTCTAAAAAAATTCGTTTCATCTATAACGCCTCCGCAGTAATATTTTAATCTCAAAAAAATTTTAAATCCAAATTCAACAATTTTATTTTTTGGATTTATTCGGCAGATTGAAAATATTTCCTGCAAAAATTCATATTCATTTCATATTTTTTTCATAAGTTTTTACAGAGCCTAGCGAATGTTGATGAACTGCAAAATTTTTTTGAATAACTAGGGCGTGTTGAATAATATAAAAAATGGTAAAATAGCGTAGAGGTGTAAA
>CAMJAZ010000143.1 GCA_946403735.1 uncultured Selenomonadales bacterium | reverse complement strand
TACATAAAAAAAGTTGGCGAAGGAAAATTTGACGTAAGTTGTAGCAATGTTGATTGGGAAAAATTCTGGGTAGATTATTTTGATCTCAATCGTAGCTACGCGCAGATTCGCCAATACATAATGAATACCTGCGCGGGTAGACCTTACGCCGATTATATTAAAGACGCGCTGGAATTTGGCAAGGGCATTAGAATTTTGCGGCAAGACCCATTTGAAACGCTTATCAGCTTTATAATCAGTCAACGCAAAAATATTCCTGCGATTAGAAGTTCAGTTGAATTGATGTGTGAAAGTTTTGGTAAGCTTGCCAGGACGCAATATGAAAGTATAAATCTTTTCCCCGACGCGCAGACTTTGTCGTACACTTCCGCTTATGATTTAGCCAGCTTGAAACTTGGTTATCGCGGTCCGTACGTTCGCGACGCTCTCGACAAAATTAGTACTCGTGCCGTTGACTTGGAAATTTTGTACGATATGCCAGACGCGCAGTTATTGGAAGTTTTGCAGAGGATACGCGGCGTTGGTCCGAAAGTTGCCGCGTGTGTTGCTCTTTATTCATACCGCAGATTAAACGTTATGCCGATTGACGTTTGGATACAACGCGCCATTGAGGAAGATTTCAATGGAAACAATGTTTTCTATGAATTTGCTGAATTCGCGGGGATTTTGCAACAGTACATTTTCTTCTACAAAAGACTTGGCGAAAAAGGTTATTGGTTAGTCGGTTAAAATGATTAAATTGAATCGAAAATTTCTTGCCGCAGTTTTTGCGGCTTATGTTTTTTTATTCCCCGCTACAACTTACGCTGAAGACGGTATGCCAGCTTATATAAGTGAAGCGCCAGCCGAAGTTCCGCCGCCTGCTTATATAACTGGCGGTGAAACTTCTGATGATAATCCGCCAGCTTATATTACTAATCCGCCTAATGATGAACCGCCTGTTTACAATCCGCCAACCTATACTCCGCCAGTTGAAACTCCTGCTCATCGTGACGGTGAAGGCTTAGAATTTTTAGTGTACGATCAAAACGGCGTAATGGCATTTGCGGTAATCGCCGCGCATGAATACTATAGCGTTCGCCCTGTCCTTGCTAATAATCGCGTTCAAGGTCGCGCCACTCTTTCACAAATCAGCAGCAACTACAATGAAATTGCTATGATTAACGCCAGCTACTTTGAACCAGACGGCAGTATTATCGGCGCTTTGGAAATTGATGATATTATTGTCGGCACGGGCGATTACACGCGGTCGGCGATTGGCATTAATGATGACGGTCAAATTATTTTCGGCAAAGTCGGTTACTACGGCGTCATAAATATTAACGGCAACACGTTCAATATCAACGGTGTTGACTGTGACAGACCAAAAGATTCTATTGTCCTGTACAATCAACGTTTTGGCGCGTCGACGAATACGAATCAATACGGCGTTGAATTAATCATTCGCAACGGAATTGTGACTGACGTTGTACGCGGTAGGGGAAATAATTATATTCCTTCGGACGGCTATATAATCAGTGCGCAGGGCGATTCACAACACCTTTTCGCAGACGTTGCAGTTGGTGATTACGTCGACTTGCAGCAAGGCTTAATCAGTGACAATGGACAATTCGGCAATGCGGTACACATTATCAGCGTAGGTCCACGCCTTGTAGCTAACGGTCAAGTTTACGTGACGGCGGACGAAGAATATTTTCCTGATGATATTCGCGTAGGTAGAGCGCCGCGTTCAGCTTTTGGCGTGACAAAGTACGGCGATTATATTTTTGCAGTTGTGGACGGCAGACAAGCGCATAGTCGCGGCTGTACGTTGCAGGAATGGGCGGATATTTTGATAAATCAATTTGGCGCAGTCGACGCGATTAACTTAGACGGCGGCGGTTCAACTGAATTGATTGTGAAAGATTCCATTGTAAATATTCCAAGTGACGGACGCGAACGCCCAGTTGGAAGTGTGCTTATAATTTTAGACCGCTAATTCCTACTTCCTAAAAGTTACAAGCTAACACCTAAAAGCTAACATAGAGGTGATTTTTTTGAGTGATGAAGTAAAAGCGCCGTCACCTGAAACACAAAGTGACGGCAAGATTGAAAACATTAACAGGCAAGCAATAAAAATTCGTCAAACTAGAAAAAAATTCAGAAACTATGTAATTCAATTCATTCAAATTTTTATTGGCGCATCCATCGCGTCTATAGGACTGGAAATTTTTTTAGTCCCCAATAACGTTATTGACGGCGGCGTTGTCGGTTTAGCCATTATGGCGCGTTACCTTACAGATTTACCATTCGGCATATTTCTCGTAACCTTTAATATTCCATTTTTATTTCTAGCACACAAGCACATAGGCAAAAACTTTGTCATCTCAACGATTATTGCGATTATCCTTTTGAGTATTTGCTCGGAAGTTGCAGGAGAATTTCCTAAAGCCACAAACGATCCATTTTTAGCGGCGATATTCGGCGGGATAATTGACGGAATTGGCGTTGGCTTGATAATGCGTGCTGGCGGGTCATTGGACGGTACAGAAATTGTTGCTATCATTGGAGACAAACATTCACCGTTTTCAGTCGGTGAAATTGTTATGTTTATCAACCTTTTCATACTTAGCGGCGCAGGATTCGTCTTCGATTGGGATCAAGCTATGTATTCATTGGTTGCCTACTTTGTCATTGCAAAAATGATTGACGTTGTGACTAAAGGTCTTGATGAAACCTACGCTATCATGATTGTTTCAAATAATCCGCGCGAACTTACTGCAGTTTTGAATACCGTTATTCGTGGCGTTACTTTATTACATGGTGAAGGTGGATATACTGGCGCCCCTAAAGAAATTGTTTATTGCGTTGTCAACAGATTGGAAGTCACAAGGATTAAAGATATTGTTTTATCGATTGACGAACATGCCTTTGTTACTGTCAACTCGGTACATGATATTGTTGGCGGGCGTTTCAAAAAATCTTCGCATTGATATATTAGTTAGTAGTCAGTAGTAAGTAGTTAGTAGTATTTTTTCCACTACTAACTACTAACCCCTAACTAAAAAAGGAAGTGATGTCGTGCCGAGAAATTTATCGGCGTGGAAAGATTTAGCCTTTACTCTAGGCATAATGTTAATGCTAATTTTGATATTGGCGCTTTATGATAAATACATGGGTGCAATAGCCTTTTTGGTATGGGCATTGCTAGTAATTTTCGCAATAGAACGTTGCAAAGATCGTCTGAAAAGATTCCGCGAATACTGCGAAAACGTCATAGGTAGCGGAAATGAAATGATGCGCTACGTTACTAAAAATATTCCGCAAGCTATGATGGTTATAGACGAACAAGGGCGCCTTGAATGGTTTAATGACATTACGTTAGATTTTGCGGAAAAAAAGCCTGAACAGGGTATGCATGTCAACGAATTCTGGAAAGATATTCTGAAAGATGAAGTACTTGAGGCGTCGCCTGAAAGTGAATCTGGCAAACCAAAAAATGGTAGTTACGTCACGAAAGTTACTTATCACGACATGACGGAAGACGGCGAAGAATTTGCCATAGTTCGTTATTTCAAAGTTCGCTATCGTCAGTTGATGTTGAAGTCGGAGTACCCGCAATTAACCGTACTGTTTGTTCATGAAGTCACTAGCCACGAAAATTTAAAAATTGAGTACAGACAAAGCCGCACCGTTTTAATGTACGTGCAAGTTGATAACTATGATGAAGTTATGCGCGGCTTAAATGACGCGGAAAAAACGGCGTTGATGTTGTCGGTAAGTGAGGCGCTTGAACAATGGATGAAGTCACTGGCGGGTTTCATTCAGCGCATCTCCAGCGAACTTTTCATTGTCCTACTTCAACAGTACGCACTGGATAAAGCCATTGCAGAAAAATTTACAATCCTTGACAAAATACGGCAAATCGTCAGCAAAAATGGAATACCCGTTACGTTGTCAATAGGCGTTGCAGTTGCTGAAGAAAGGTCGAACGTGCAATCAATGTCGGAACTTGGTACGCAGGCGCAGGAACGTTTAAATGCCGCACTGGCACGCGGCGGCGATCAAGTCGCGTTAAAGCTTGACGGTAAGGCGTTATATTTCGGCGGTCATGCAAAGGCAGTTGAAAAGCACAATCGCGTTAGAGCTCGTGTCACTGCAAATTCAATGCGTGAACATATGGAGTCGGCGGACGAAATTTTCATCATGGGGCATACCCGCGAAGACTTCGACGCATTCGGCGCAGCTTGCGGAATTGCCGTTATGGCTATGCACTTGAAAAAAAATGTTCACATTGTCATAAGCAATTCTACGGACAGCATTGAAAAAATTTTAAATCTGTTCCGCAAAGATAAATCGGGAGCGTACGACAATTTATTAATGAAGGCTAGCGATTTAACCGTACCAGTTTCAATCAATCCGCTTTTAATCGTCGTCGATACGCATATTCCGTACCTTGTCGCCGCTCCGATTTTGCTGGAACGAATTGAAAATGTCATTGTCATTGACCACCACCGCAAAAGTGATACCGTTATAAAAAATCCGCTACTGTTCTATCACGAGCCGTCCTCAAGTTCAGCATCTGAATTAGTGACGGAACTTTTAATGTACTTCGACGAAAAACTTAACGTCGGTAGACTTCCAGCAACTGCGCTTTATTCAGGAATTGTCGTCGACACTAAAAGTTTTGTAGTTCAAACTGGCATAAGAACTTTTGACGCGGCGGCGTACCTTAGGCGCAGAGGTGCAGACCCTGTTATAGTTCGTGAACTTTTCATGACAGACTACGAAACGACGGTTGCACTTGCTAAGGCTAAGGCGCAGTCTGAATACTTTGAAGGCGGTTTAATCGTCTCGGCGATTTACACACCTATTCCAAACGTTCAAGCTATTGCTGGACAGGCGGCAGATACATTGTTGACGATTGAAAATGTTCGTATGACGATAATTTTATTTCAAATGAAAGATGACGTTATCGGCATAAGTGCTAGGTCGACTGGTACGTTGAATGTTCAAGTTATCATGGAAAAATTTGGCGGCGGCGGTCATCAAAGTGTTGCTGGGGCGCAGGTTAAAAATTACAGTATGGACGCGCTGAAAGCTGATGTTATCGCCGTTGCAAGAAAGTACATTGCTGAAACCGATATGGAACTATCTGCTAAAGTTTAATTGACTTTAATTTAAAAAGACCCCGCCCAAAGTCGAGGTCTTTTAATTATTTTAGCAACAAAAAAAGACTTTACGCTAAGCCTTCAACGTTGTATAATTGCGGCGGTGTCGTAAAGCGGCAGGCGAGTTTGTCACTTCCTCAAGAGAGGGGGTGACGCTGATGACGAAGTACGAGTGGATTAGCATCGCTATTTCTGCTAGCAACCTTATCATCACGCTTATCAGTTTTTTAGCTGACTAGCGAAAAACCCGCCTGAGGTACGAACTTAGACGGGTTTAAACTTTATGTTACCGACTTTAAAGGGCGACTCCGCTTGCCCCACCGTGTTCCCGTTTTTTAGCGGGATTTTTTATTTCACAAATTATAATTCTTCAAACTGCAAACGTCAAGACTTCTTTTTAGTAAGTAGTTAGGTGGTGTTGAATAAATAACGTTAAAAGTTTCAAGCTAAAAA
>CAMJAZ010000142.1 GCA_946403735.1 uncultured Selenomonadales bacterium | reverse complement strand
TTAACGTCAATCCCCGCAACGTCATTGAGCCACGCGGGAATTTTTTCTTCTTCGCTATCGTCATCATCAACGTTATTTACCTTGTGATTAATTTTATCATCAGGTAAATAATTTATCAGCATATCTTCAAGCTTGGAACTATCAATCGGCTTTGTTAAATAATCTTGAAAACCTGCGTCAAGGTAAGTTTGCCGAGCGCCGCTAATCGCATTTGCAGTCAGCGAAATAACAGGAGTTTCAAAGTTCAAATTACCTTCAAGCGTTTTCATCTGATTCAGCGTTTCAATGCCGTCAATGCCTGGCATACGGTGATCAAGGAAAATTATATCGTACTTTTTCTCCACGACGCGCTTTAAGCATTCATAGCCGCTCTCCGCCGTATCAATTTTAATTTTCGTCTGCTTAAGCAAACCTTTGACAACGGTTAAGTTCATAACTGTATCATCGACGATTAAAATATTTGCGTCAGGCGCGGTAAATTTTTCGTTGTACTTTTTATGTTGCGCAAGTGAATGACGGTAAGTTTCAGCAAAATTGCCGATTGGGTGACGATTAACAACTTTCTGCTTAAGTTCAAAAGAAAATTCCGAGCCTTCACCGTAAACGCTGGCAACTTGCAAGGAAGTCCCCATCATTTCAAGCAAACGTTGCGTAATGTTCATACCTAAGCCCGTGCCTTCAATAGTGCGGTTGCGTTTTTCCTCAATTCGTTCAAAGGCGCTGAAAAGTTTTTTCAAATCTTCTGGCTTAATACCGATGCCAGTATCTTTAACTTTCACGCATAACAAAATTTCTTCGTCAGAAATATTTTTGAAAGTTACAGTAAGAGTAACGCCGCCTTTTTCTGTGTATTTAACGGCGTTTGTTAAAATGTTCGTGACAACTTGCTTGATTCTAATTTCGTCGCCAAAAAGTTCACTCGGTAAATTTTCATCCGCTTCAATTTGGAAGGATAAATCTTTAGCCTCTGCGCGTTTCTGTACCATATTAACTAGATCATTCAGCAGGGAACTAAGCGCGTATTCGACGGGGATAATTTCCATTTTGCCCGCCTCAATCTTGCTGAAGTCCAAAATATCGTTGACAATGCCGAGCAGTGAATTTCCAGCGCTACGAATATTTTCCGCGTACTCTAAAATTGTTTCGTCTTCAGATTCGCGCAAAATCATTTCGTTCATACCCAAAATTGCGTTAATCGGCGTACGAATTTCATGGCTCATATTGGAAAGGAATTGTGACTTAGATTTATTTGCCGCCTTAGCCTCAACAACAGCATCTTTCAAGGCAGAATTTTTCTTTTTAAGTTCGTCCGTCGTTACTTCCAAAAATGCGGCAAGACGTTTAGCCAAAGGTACAATGCCGTCAAAAGTTTCTTGTAGTTTTGGTGCGTCGTAAACAGAAAAATTCCGCGCAGGTCCTTCACGAAAACCTACAGAAATTAAAGCAGAGCCAGCAAGTCCGCCTTTGCCATCGTACCTGTAAATTTCGCCGTTACCAAAACAATATAAAGTTTCCTGCTGAATTTTTTTGAAAATCTCAACTTCCGAATGAAATTCTTTACCTAAAAAAATTGTACGACCGCCGCAAATGTAAAGGTTGATAGCTTGTGGATCGAAAACTTTCATATCGCGTCCAGCTTTTTCAGTTTCTTTCAACAAATCGTGCGGGTTACCGTAGCTTAGACGAACTTTTTCACCTTGCCGAATATCTGAACCGAAATAAAGTCTGCCCATTTCGTCGTAAATGACGGCGACACGTGCAAGGTCAATTCCGCCGCGATTGAGTAGGAGCGGGAACTCAAAGACGTTGAACATTAAATATTCATTGGGGACAATGTTTAAACATTTTTTGTAGATGTCAACGGCGGGAATATTTTCAATTTTCGCCAAGCCAGTCATGCCCAGCGTTTCCGTGACAGTCATTTCTTTGCCTATAGGTTTCCAGCCGAGAGTATAATTTGTGTGAATGTGTAAATCTTCTCCGCTGTAAACTGCCATAACGGCGCCGCTATGATGATATTCGTTGCCCAAAACAAATTGCGTTAAAAGTTTGCCTTGAATCTGTTTCAGTATGTTGTGACTTGCGCAGGTAATATCTTCGTTACCATGTGCCTTGCCAGCCAAAATTCCGAAAAATGGCACGTCTTTAAATTTTTTTGCAATCAACGCTAAACCGTCTGATAAAAAAGTTTGTCCGTCCGCGCAATAAATTTCAACGCCTTTAATGTTCGGAATTTTTTTCAAGCGGTCACTTAAATCTGTAGCCATTTCAACGACGCTATTAAATTCGGTAGCGTCAAAATCGATAATCGTGACTTTTGCCGAATCAAAGTAAAACAAACTCATCACGGCGTAAGTTTCCGATAAATCTTCTTCCGTCGACACCCAGCCGCGTTCACCATTTGGATTTTCCTGCCGAGCTTTAAAGTTTGTCATGGACGAGCCGATAATTTTTGCTTTAGGAAAAGTTGCTTTAACTTCGCGGTACATTTTTTTTGATTCCGAATCTAAAAACTGCGAAGTCATAACCTTAATCAAAACTTCATTAGCATTTTTATAATCGGCGCTAGCTTTAACTTTCCTAGCCCAAGCCATAAACTCATTGCGGCTTTTTAATCTGCACGTTTTCTGTTTCAACTTCATTCATTCCCTTCGGAAAAATTTTTCTAATAAAAATTTTTCTAATAAAAATTTTTTTAATAAACTTCTTTTCTTTTGGCGCAAAAGAAAAGAAGCAAAAGAAAACATGCCCGCTGAAATCGCATCACGCGATTTGCGCGGGCGGGTGCGCGTCCTTGCGCACCCTTCCTTTTTCTACGTTACAACAAATTTTTATATTATCCTATCATAAAATTAAAATTTTTGATAGCAAAAAAATTATCGGTACAAGCAATTCGACGAGCGTTGACACTGCGCCGTAAATGTCGCCAGTCACGCCGCCAATTTTTTTTACAGAAAAATTTCCAAAGTACAACGTAAAGCCAAATGAAATTATCAGCGCTAAAATTGTCGCCAAAAATATTTTCACGTCTAAAAAAATTAACGGCGATAAAATTAAAATCGTCGTCGCCAGTGCAAATAAAATTGTCTGCCGCGTCGTGAACTTTGCAAATGCCTTGCCCATACCTTCACGCCGCGCGTATGGAAATTTGCCAATCGTCACAACCATCATTAACCGTGAAATTATCGGCGCTGAAAAAATTGCTGTCAAACTCCACGCGATTGAAAGTTGCAAAAGTTCAATTAACGCTGAAATTTCCAACGCCGTCAATAAAATAAAACTAACCGCGCCGAATGCTCCAACGCGGCTATCTTTCATTATTTCCAAAATTTTTTCGCGTTCACGACCAGAAAATAATCCGTCGAATGAATCAATAAAACCGTCGCAATGTATGCCGCCAGTTAAAATTATCGGCAACGTGAAGGCTAGCGCACCTGTTAATATTGGCAACTGTCCATTCGTCAGCCAATAAAAAAATCCAATCGACGCGGCGGAAATTATTCCTACAACCGCGCCGATTAGCGGAAAATATTTTACGGACTTTCCAAAATTTTCTTCCGTCCATACAGTTTGCCGCGTGATGTAAATTCGCGTCAAAAATTGTAGACCGATTAAAAAAGATTCCATTTCAACCTTTATTTTTACGCTGAAATTTTTTCATGAACTCGGCTAAAACTTCAGCGCCTTCAATCGGCATTGCGTTATAAATCGATGCACGCATACCGCCTACAAGTCGATGACCTTTAACGCCGCTGATATTATTTGCCAGCGCCTCCGCTACAAATTTTTTCTCAAGCTCTTCATTTGGCAGGCGGAAAGTCACATTCATAAGGGAGCGGCTATCTTCCTGCGCGTGACCTTTATAAAAGCCGTCAGATTCGTCAATGACGTTGTAAAGCAGTTGCGCCTTTTTCAAATTTCTTTGCGCCATAACTTTCAAACCGCCGTTATTTTTAATCCACTGCGCGACTTTTCCTACGACGTAAATTGAAAAGGTCGGCGGCGTATTGTACAGAGAATTTTTATTGTAAAAAGTATCATAGCGCAACATTGTCGGCAAGCTGTCTAAACTTTTTTCAATCAAAGATTTTTTAGCCACGACAATAACGACGCCTGCAGGTCCAAGATTTTTTTGAACTCCCGCGTAAATCAGAGAAAACTTTTTAAAGTCAAGCGGACGGCTCAACATATCGGACGACATATCGGCGAAAAGTGGAACTTCAACTTCAGGGATATAATGATATTCCGTGCCGTAAATCGTATTGTTCATGCAAATGTGCAAGTAAGCAGAATTACTATCGACTTTCAATTCATTTTGACAAGGTACGCGGGCAAAATTTTCATCTTCGGTAGACGCGGCAAGTTTTGCTACGCCTAAATTTACAGCTTCCTTGTAAGCGTTGCGTGCAAAAATTCCCGTCACTGCGTAACTGCCAAGTTTATCTTTCGACGCAAAATTCATTGGAATCATGGCGAATTGTAATGACGCGCCGCCTTGAATGAAAAGTACTTCGTAGTCGTCGCCCAAATTCATAAGTTCAAGAATATCCGCTTTAGCTTGATTGTGAACTTTTTCGTAGGGTTTAGCGCGGTGGCTAACTTCAACTATTGACATACCTGTTTCGTCGAAGTCTAAAAATTCTGCTTGAACTTCCTTTAAAACGTCCAATGGCAAAGTCGCTGGACCTGGATTAAAATTGTAAACTCTATTCAAATTATCTACCTCCACTTAAGCTGCGCCTGTTTCAATATTTGTTTTAATTTTATTTTCCGTCAACAATTTATGGTAAGCGTCAGTATCAAACTTTATCCACGAAATAAAAGCGCCTTCGTCTTCGATAACAATATCTTTTAACGCGGTCGGCTCTGGAATTTTTTCATTCTTATCAAGTGAAGATGTTACGGCGAATCCTAAAAAATCTTCCGCCATTTCCAGCGCCTCATATAAAGTTTCGCCTTGCGTAGCGCCCGCAAAATCTGGGAACAGTACGGAAAATCCGCCGACTTCTTCAGGAACTAAAATGCATGGGTAAACGCCCTTCATAAAAATCCCCCCAACATAAAAATTATTTAATACCTGCGTCTTTCAAAATTTTTCTAAGTGTACCTGGCTTAACTTCCTGCGAACTATGGCGCGGTACATAAAAATTTCTGTTAGTTATCGGACTGTACCATTTATCGTGATTGGTGCCGTGTTCTACGAAATAACAACCGTGTTTATTAAGCAGACGATAAAGCTCCGAATATTTTGGCATAACGTCACCTGTTATTGTACATTTTTGCGTAGTAATTTTGATATTCGCCGCTAATAATTTTTTCCCACCAATCGCGATTATCCAAGTACCAAGCAACAGTTTTCTTTATGCCGTCGTCAAATTTAGTTTGCGGCGTCCAGCCAAGTTGACTTTCAATTTTCGTAGGGTCGATAGCGTAGCGCAGGTCGTGACCTTTTCTGTCAGTCACGAACTCAATTAAATCTTCGCCCTTACCTAAAATTTTTAAAATCGTCTTCACAACATCCAAATTTGTCCGCTCATTATGCCCGCCGATATTGTAAACTTCGCCGACTGTACCTTTACGCAAAATTAAATCAATCGCCGCGCAGTGATCTTCGACG
>CAMJAZ010000141.1 GCA_946403735.1 uncultured Selenomonadales bacterium | reverse complement strand
TCGACAACACGACGTAAGCGATTATGAAATAAAAAACCATTGCGACGAAGCCCCAAATCATCCACTGGAAGAACGAAATTTCAATGTTTTCCATCGACGACAGAAATCCTATCATGATTAAATTCGGAGGCGTGCCTATCGGTGTCAAGACGCCGCCGATTGACGCCGAATAAGCCGTCATCAACATTAAGCCCGTAGAATATTTGTATTCTGAAAGTTCAATTTCACGTCCGTTAGCCGCAAACATTTCTTTGATGGAATTTAACAAGCCTAAACATATCGGAAACATCATTGCTGCCGTTGCCGTGTTACTTACCCAGCCAGAACATAACGCCGTTGCAAGTCCTATTGCTAAAAAAATTCTGCGCGGATTAGATCCTACCCAACTGCGCGATAAAATCCAGTACGAAAATCTTTTATCAAGTCCGTGAGTCATCATTGCCTTTGCTAAAATAAATCCGCCCATAAAAAGAAAAATCATTGAGTTGGCGAATGGCGCAAAAGCTTTATCTATTGTTACAACGCCTGTCACGACGGCTAGTGTTGGTCCCAAAAGTGAAGTAACGGGAATTGGTACTGGTTCAGTTATCCACCACAGCGCGATAAGCGTCATTATCGCTAAAAGTTTGTGTGCTTCAAGCGTTAAACCTTCGATTGGAATAATTAAAACTAAGACAGCTAAAATTGGTCCTGCGATAAGTCCGAAAGTACGTCTTTTTCTATCGAAAGCTTGTTCAGCTTCGTGAATCAATTCAGCGTCTTTAGATTTTGACATAAAAATCACCTTAACCTAAGCGGTTTTGTTGCTTTGTTATAACTTCCTGCCAAATACTTTTCAGCGGAACATTATTTTTTTCAGCAAGTCGGCGGCAATCTTCGTATTCAGGCGTAATTGAAACAATTTTTCCGTCGTACGCGCTAACTTTACATTGAACTTCGCCGAAACTCGTTTCAACCTTAGCAATTTTTCTAACGGCTTCGACGCGCTGATCAACGTTAATGACGCGAAGTCCTATAGTGGTCGTCTCCTCAAAGATGATTTTCGTACAAGCGGCTTGATGTTTGCTGTCGACAAGTACGGAAAGCATCTGCGCGGGACGATTTTTTTTCATAAAAATTGGCGTAGTCCATACGTCAAGCGCTCCTGCCGCAAAAAGTTTTTCATACAGCCAGCCGAAAATTTGCGGGTTCATATCGTCAATATTTGTTTCAAGCTTAACAATTTGCCGCGCAGTTTGTCCTTTAAATTCGCCAAGATAAATTCTTAAAACGTTGGGAATGTCAAGATTTAAAGTTCCAGCTCCGTAACCAATTTTTTCAGACAAAAAATCTTCGGGAAGGTCGACGCTACTTTCAGCAAGCGTGTTGATAATCGCCGCGCCTGTTGGAGTCGTCAACTCTTTTTCAGCACCAAAACTGTACGTCTTAAAGCCTTGCAAAAGTTCAGCCGTCGCAGGAGCTGGAATCGGTATAAGTCCATGAGCGCATTTGACAAATCCACTTCCAACGTTGACACGTGAGACAAAAATTTTTTTTACTTCAAGATAATCAAGGCAAATTGCACAGCCAACAATATCGATGATTGAATCAATCGCGCCGACTTCGTGAAAATGAACTTCTTCAGCTGGAACATTATGAACTTTACCTTCAGCCGCCGCAATCTTGCCGAAAATTGCCAGCGCGTAATTTTTCACTGTAGAATTAAATTCCGCCGCGTCAATAATTTTGCGAATGTCCGCCATTGTACGGTGTTCGTGATGATGTTCGTGAATATGGTGGACGTTAGCTGGCTTATCAAAATGTTCGTGATGATGTTCATGTAAAAGTTTTACATCGAAGTACGCCGCGCCAATTCCATTTTTCGCAACGTCTGAAAATTCCAGTTCGTATTCGTCGCTTAAATTTAATTTTGCAAGTTCACCGCGTAGATATTTTTCTGGTACTCCAAGTTGAAGACACGCGCCGATAAACATATTTCCACTAATTCCCGACGCGCAGTCCAAATACAAAGCCTTCATAAAAATTCCTTTCTAAATTTTTTTACCAGCTACTGTCAATAAAACAATAGCTTGAATTTAAAACTAAAGATAATTAAATGGGCTGACAGGTTCGCCGTCTAAACGTACTTCAAAATGGCAATGTGGACCAGTAGAATTTCCCGTCGAGCCGCAGTAAGCTATAACGTCGCCTTGATTGACGTACTGCCCAACGTCAACTGCTAAACTTTCATTGTGTCCGTACAAAGTCACAATACCGCCGCCGTGATCAATCATAACTGTATTTCCATAGCCGCCAATCCAGCCAGCGTGTGAAACAATGCCACTTTGCGCCGCGTGAATCGGTAAGCCGTAATCTCCGCCAATATCAATTCCACTGTGAAAACGTTGTCCGCCAAAAATTGGGTGGTTACGCCAGCCGAACTCTGAAGTTATTGGACCAGTAATTGGCCATATCATAGCGCCAGAATTTGTAGCTGGAACGTAAGCTTGGTAACTGCCGTCGTCTGAACTTTCATAATCACCATTAGGTTGTTGTGATTGATACGCCGCTTGAGCTTGACGCATTGCCTCTTCCTGTTGACGCCGCGCCTCTTCAGCCTCAGCACGATACTTGCTTTCCTGAATCAACTGCGCAACTTGATTCGACGCCGCTATCATTTCATCGTACTGCTTATTGTAAACGTCCTTGTCATTTTCCATCATATCGATAAGCGCCTGTTGTTCAGCAACTTTTTCAAGCTTAATATCTTTAGCGTCCTCCGCAATAAGCGCCTGTTCAAATTGTACGCGCCGATCTTCTTCAAGTTGCCGCCCAATTTCTTTAATTTCATTTCGATAGGCGATAACTTGATTGACAAGTTCAGAATCCTGCATCATCACACGTTTAAGCAAATCCATTCGCGTTAAAAAATCGCTAAAATCTTGAGCGCCAAACATTACGTCAAGGTAGGAAATTTGCCCGTTAATGTAAATGTCACGAACACGCTTTTCAAGTTTTTCATGCTTGACGTTGTAGTCATCTTCCGTAGCGAGGAGTTTAGCCTCATTTTCTTCAATGCGAGCAAGTGTTTCATCAAGCGTAGCCTGTTTTTCTTCGTAATCGGCAATGGCTAAGTTCGCCTCTTCATCAAGGACGCGCTTAATTTCTGAAACTGAATCGATTTTAGCTTGAATGGCATCGACGACAAGCCGCGCTTCCTCTGCCGCCGCGTCATATTCAGCCTTCTGACCTTCAAGCTCTTCAATTTCATCTGCGAAAACTACTGAATGCGCCAATAGCATTATCGCAAATATTATTTGTAAAATTTTTCGCATTACTCAACCTACTTTCTACTAGCGGGTAGCTGGTAGCAAGTAGCTTGTAAGGAAATCACAGGCTACAAGCTACTAGCCACACGCTAAACTTGCAAAAATCTTTTAAGTGAAACGGTACTTCCCAAAATTCCAACGAAAATTCCCGCGCCAATCAGCGAAATTGTCAAGTAATTCATAAAGGGATATTGTTCGACCATTGGGAAAAATGCCAGCGTCGTATAAATTTTTGTCTCCATTGCCGAATAAAAATTCCGCAGTGCAAATGCGCTAAGTATGCCGCCGATTATTCCAAGTCCAATTCCTTCAAGTATAAATGGAATGCGAATAAACCAATCCGTTGCACCGACATATTTCATTATGGCAATTTCTTTTCGCCGTGCAAAGACAGTTAGCCGAATTGTATTTGCTATGATGAAAATTGTTGCCACCGCCAAAATTACAGATAAAATCGCGCCGAAAACTCTAACTAAATGCGTCAAGTTGAAAAGGTTCGACGCTACGTCTTGACCGTACTTGACCTCCTCAACGCCGTATAAATCGGCTATCGCGTCCGCCGTCGACTTTACATAATCAGCTGAAGTTACCGTCACGAGAAATGAATTTGGCAGTGGGTTTGATTCACCAAGTGCATCTAAAATTTTTTTATTGTCACCAAGTCTGTCTTGCAAAATTTTCATCGCTGATTCTTTCGGCACGTACTCAACCGCTGACACTGTACGTAAATCCCGCGTCATTCGCTCAATGTCGTCGCGTTCTTCCTTAGAAATATGGTCGTTAAGGTACGCGGAAATTTGTACTTGACTTTCCAACGACGCCGCCATTTTCGTCATATTCATAACTAAAATCAAAAATACGCCGAGTATGAACAGTGACACTGCAACAGTTCCAATCGACGCAAAACTCATCCAACGATTCCTTATCATTGAAATTATTACTTCGCGGAAATAATATTCTATCGTCTGCAACTTCATAAAAAAATTTTCACCTCAAAATTAATTTCACAAAATTTTAGCGCGTATTATATCATTCTTTTCTAAAAAATAAATGTAAAGTTTCAGCAAATTTATTTCAAATTCAAGCAATAAAAAAAGAGTGGATTTTTCGTCCACTCCAAAAATTTTATTGCAGGTTAGCGCGTCAACTATTAACTACTAACTACTGACTACTAACTACTTACTAGCAATTATCCTTCATTGTTCCCAGTATGGAAATTGTAAAGAGTATCGCCGCCAAGCATACTGTAATTAACATCACCAGTATTAATATCATTCGTCAAATTCTTATTCGCGCTATCGTCCATTACAAGATAATCATCTGCAACATCAGCACTCCAGAAAGTATTGTCTCCGTCAAGCAGTTCATCATTGCCGCCGCCGACTGCCCAATAATCGCTGTCGTATGCAAGATCATAATCATAGACAAGATCTGCACTACTTCCGACTGTTGTTTTCTTATTAGTTATAGCGGTTTGCAAATCTGATCTACTTCTATTTTTATCCAAAGAACCTTGCAGCAGGAATTTGACATCCGTTGTACCCTTAATAGTCAAAGTTTGTTTATTTGTCATAGTTACAACTACATTACCAGAAACTACTTTTACAGATGCAATTTTATCTTTAACCTGAGCTTCTTTTATGCCAGATAAGTACACAACGTCGCTATCTGAAGAATAGTTTTCTATTGTGTCATTTCCAGCGCCAGAACTGTACCAGAAAGTATCTGCGCCACTGCCGCCAACAAGTAAGTCATCGGCATTAAAGCTATTACCATAAAGTACGCCGCCTAAACTGCCAGCTTTCAATGTATTAGCATTGTTATTGCCGACAAGTGTTGTTGAGCCTGTAAGGGTAGACGCATCGATTACTGAAACGCCGACAAAAGTTGTATTTGTATTGTAGAATTGCGCCGACAAGTCAACGGCAATAGCACCTGATGAGGTTACATTAAGCGCGGCATTTTCACCCGTAGCCAAATAGTAATTGGTAAAGCCGTCATAAGTAATTGTGTCTTTAGCAACTTTAGAAATAAGTGTTTTGTCATTGTTGACAACGACAAAACTGTTATCGACGGCATCTTTTACGGTCAAGTAGTCATTGCTGTCACTGAACTTGATTATAACGTCTTCACCAGAGCTTGAAACATCTGCGCCAGCGTAATGGTTAGTACTCTCTTCATTGAATACAATCCTATCAGCCCTTTCACTATCCCTTGAACTTGTGGCGAAGGTAAGTTGTGAAATGACATCTGCGCCGTCGTCTGCACCGAAGAGGAAGTTAATAGCTTGTGACGCTTCCTTGTTTGCAATAAGC
>CAMJAZ010000140.1 GCA_946403735.1 uncultured Selenomonadales bacterium | reverse complement strand
ATCAGGATTTTTATCAATTTTTTCTTTATAATCCAGTGTTTCTTCGGTGATAAGCTTTGCTGAAATTAAAATGTTTAAGTAATCGTCGACGTTATCTTTGTTTTGCGGAAAAACACGCGTCCTAAATTTGCCGCTGCCAGAAGATATTATTAATGAATTTTTTAGCTGTGTAAATTTACCAGAATTATTTTCCAAAAAAGTTTCAA
Source organism: uncultured Selenomonadales bacterium (assembly GCA_946403735.1). GTDB lineage: Bacteria > Bacillota > Negativicutes > Selenomonadales > Selenomonadaceae > Quinella. The sequence continues at coordinate 5,490 of CAMJAZ010000140.1, read as the reverse complement.
ATTCTTCAGAGGACAGTTGTTTTCTTAAAATTTCCTTACGGTCAATAAGTTCTTTATAAATTGCCGAAAGAAAAAGGCTCAACGTTGTCAATCGCTGTTGTCCGTCAACCACTTCATAACAGGTATAATTATTTGAAATATCAGAACCATGATTGATACAGATTATTGCGCCAATGAAATAGCCTGATTCATTGTCTGTAATGTCGTTAAAGAGGGCTTCCCAGTTATCTTTTCGCCAAACGTAGGGACGCTGATACATCGGAATTTCAAAAACGAATTGGTTGCCTTCTTTGTTACTTTTGAACAAGTTGTTATCTGTAAGCTCATAACCGTGCGCCGAAATTGTACCGATAGACAATCTAATCACCTCTCAAAATTTTTAAAGCCTGTGAATATTTTTCAATGCGTTTAAAATCTTTTGACGTTCTCACCTCCTGCGGAATTCTTGACAAATCGGAATTATGTTTAAGGTCGGCGATTTTTACTTGTCTTGCAAGTTCATCGACGCTTATATTTTGAACGTAATCGAGATAAGAAATTTTTTCGTCGTGCGTCAACAATTTCAACGCGTGTATTTCTTCATCAGTCAGTGAAATTTTTTCCCGCAAATCGTCAACGCTGAAGTTTGTATCTTCGGCGACGTCGTGAAGTAAAGCGACAATCATTGCAGAAATATTTCCACCGCATTGAAAAGCAACAGTCATCGGGTGGTAAATGTAATCGACGCCAGCTTTATCTGTTTGCCCTTCGTGCGCAATTTTGGCAAGTTGAAAAGCCTTTCTGATTCGTGAATTTTTATGTTGCTCAAAAATTTTTTGTAAAATTGTCAGCTGATAAATTTTTATGTCAGGTGATTCAGTTCCCAATTCTCCAAGCGCAATATTTTTATTCAAGCCGTGATAATCACTGCCGCCGCTTATCAACAATCTATTTTGCCGCGCAGATTCAGTCAAAAATTTTTCCTGTTCATTCGTGTAGCGTGAATAGTAGCACTCAAGCCCTTGTATTCCCAAGTTGCAAAGTTTATGAAGACGTGCTTTAAATTCATCTTGTGAAAGAATCGGTTCACCTTCGCCGCCGAGAGGATGCGCCCAAACTGCAACGCCGCCTGAATTTCTAACGGCTTTAATGACGGACGCCGCGTCTTGTCTTGCACTACCAACGCTACATTTTCGCAGGTCTTTATAAAGTTGGTCTTTATCAAATCCGAACTTCTGCGCGACAAAATTTACAATGTGCGGTTTGACGATAATTGTAGACTTGCAGATTTCGGCGATGTCATCTTCAGAAAAAGTTATGCCGTACTTATCGATAAGATATTTTAAGCGCTTTTCAAATTGAATTTGCCGAAGTTCACTGCCTTTGCGCAGGAGCATTTGAAATTCTTCATTATCGGCATTGAAAAAGTACGCCAAAATATGACATTTGACGCCGTCAGTTGTCTTGCAGGAAAATTCCACGCCGTTAATAAAAAAAATTTTATCCGAAATATCAGCTGGAAAATTTTCAATACCTGCAATGGTATCATGATCAGTCAGCGCAAAAATTTTAATGCCGTCTTTACGCGAAATTTTTTCAACAATTTCTTTTGGGCTGTCAGTACCGTCAGAAACGGTGCTGTGTATATGAAGGTCAATAAACATTTTCTTTTCTTCCAATCGTGTTTATCTGCGTTTCTTTTATCAAGCCGAACACGAAATGTATTAAGCCTTCATATTTTAACAATCGCTGGCGGTAGTTGTCAAAAATATTTTTATCCCATTTATCGGTAAGCAGAACAATATTTCTTTTCACCAATTTTCCTTTGGGATAAGCGGCAATAATTTTATCGGCTTGCTCAAGAATTTCGTCGAACACGTTTTCTAATTTTTCATCACCGCGACATATCGCTAGGAAGAGCGGGAAAATTTTATCAGTGCCGATATTCAAAGGGTAGCAGTTGAACCACACCTTTTTAGATTTGCTGGTTGGATTTTTGTAAATAAGCTCCTGCGCGTTGGTAGCTATAAGTTTGTCGAGATTTTCAAGCGACTTGCGATGTCTAAATTGAGTTCCCAAAAGCAACTCATCAATCGCCGAAGTAAAATATAAATCTTCGGGATCCGTTTCCCTCAACCAATTTTGCAAATGAAATTGAACATGTTCTTTAAAGATTGCGCGAACTTCCGATTTAAATTTTTTAAGATCGTCTTTAGTCCAATCGCTCGGCGCGGCTGAATTGAAAAGTAACGTCTTACACGGCAACTTAGCGACTGCAAGCCGTTTAATTGATTCGGACGCCTTCGTAGACAGCACGATTACCAAGCGCGGCTTTAAGACTTCCAAAATTTTAAAGAAAATCTCAAAGGAATATTTATCTTCGTCGGGCATTATTTCTTTAAATTCACCCGCAGTCAAATTCGGACGCTGAAAATATGTACAGTAACTGCAATGCAAAAACCGTTCCCGCGAATTTTGTTCAACGTCATAATTCAAACCGCTACGCGCATGACAAAGATCCATATGCCCCATATCAAATTCGTAGCCGTGATACATACGGTCTTCATTCAGATAACGTTTAAAAGTTTTGTCGACGACTTCCGAATAAAGCTCAACGACTTCATTTAAAAGGCGCGGGGCTCTCAACTCTGCATACTTGTCATAATTTCGCGCAACAGTCAAGCGAACATCAAAATAAACTTTAGCCATTCGCCAATCTTGCTCCGAAATTCCCTCAATAAATTTTGGCGTAGGCTCTTCGTACCAATGCTTAAAGGATTCTGCTTTATCGGCAAAATCATCATTCGGCAAATTGACGTATTCACCTATAAACAAAACTTCGCCGCCGACGTAAGGCAACATTTCGGGATGATTCATAAAATGCGCGATACCTTCAAAACCATTTTTGGTAACATTTTGCATTCTCCTTTAAAATTTGCTGATAATGTTTAAAAATTCCTGCTTGCTGATTTTATCTTCAATGTAGCGGACGGCATTGCGCCACAGCCGAAATTTAAATTGTGACGAGTTATAAGGCGCGTTCTCCAAAATTTTGTAACATTCTTCAAGGCGAACTTTCGAGCTGTTAAAAATTTCTTTGCCGAAACCGTCATAAAAATCTTTCTCAAAAGGCTTGCCAATCGCGCCTTGTCCTAAGTTCATAATTTCTTTGAGCGTCGGTTGTTTGTTATTGATGACGAACTTTTTCAAGTTGCCGATAAAATTTTCATCTATAGCAAGCGGCTTGTAGCCCATATGTTCAAGCGACAACGGCAAGTACAAGCGCTTATCGTCATAAACTGCCAAATTGTGTTGGTGTCCGTGTATGTTTATATCGTAGCCGTGACCGAATCGCGGACGATGTGAAAATAGAATCAGTAAATTGTTGAAGTCGATAACCAATTCTTCAACTATGACAGTGAAACCGCAGTTCATATAAAATTCGTAAGGCTTTTTGTCGTGGTTGCCCCTAACTAAAATTTTTCTGCCGTTCCAACTACCAAGCCGTTCAATCCAGTTTTCATTGAAGGAAATATCGCCAAGATGAATTACCGTATCAGTTGCAGTAACCGTTGCTTGCCAATTATTTTCAATAAGCTTTTCAAAATCATCTGGACGGTTACAATATTTTTTTATGTTTTCGTGTCCTAAGTGAGTGTCGGGAATTACGTATAGCATTTTCATTTCTCCTTTTAAATTTTTCTATAATTTAGCATCCATTGTAAGAGTATAAAATTTACTTTCCAATCACGACGCGATTTTTTATACCGCAATAAATTACCACCAAAAATTTTTTTCACCTTTAAACTTACGAGTGCAACTGAATTAATCTTTCGCGGCAACGCTCACTACCGAACGTCACGCCGTCTTTGTAAATTTCTAACGCCTTAATTTTCGACTTCGACTCCCACATTTCAGCAAAATAATATGTGCCATGCGGATCTTTAAGCTCGTACAATTTCCGAAACCACTTGAACGCCTTGTCTTTGTCAATTAAGCTTGTATCTTCATATTCAAAATCATCATCGCCGTAGTAAATATGCGCAAGTTCACTCATGGCAAAAATTTTATTGCCGTCGTTACGTTTAGTAAGCCATTCAAGCGCCGTCAATTCATCTTGCAGACCAATATAAATTTCGGCAATTTTCAGCATTGAATCCCACTTACAATAATTGCTGGCGTCATCTTCCGAAATTTCAACCTGCGCGGCTTTCTCAAAATATTTAATTGCTTGACGAAGATTTTTTTCAGTACCTTGACCTTTTAGATACATAGCGCCCAATGTGTAGTAGCGATCTTCGCCTTTGTCTACAACATATTTGTATAACTCAAAGGCTTTCGGCATATTATGAATACGCGAATAGTAAATATCTGCCAAGCAAGCTTGCGCCGCAAGTTCATTATCATCATTGGCTTTTAATAGCCATTCAAAAGTTTCAATCTCATTTTGGGTATGCTCGAAAATAAGGGCGGCAAGCTCAAACATTGCATCTTTGTTGCCTAATTTGGCAGATTTGCGAAACCATTTAATTGCCGCGCCAATATTTTTTTCGACGCCGTCGCCGTCTTCTAAACAATAGGCAAAATAATTTTTTAAATTTACGTCACCAATTTCCGCCGCGCGTTTGTACCAATTCAATGCCGCCGATTTATCTTGATTGACGCCTAAGCCACAATCGTACATAAAGCCGATTTGCTCCATTGCGCGAGCGTTGTCAAAATCAATCGCCTTGATAAAACATTTTAACGCCTTTTCATAATTTTTTTGTACGTCGGCACAACCATAAATAAAGTTGACGCCTTTGTCATAAAGTTCATTTGAACTTAAGCCGCGCAGTTCATCTTCAAAATTTTTCATTTGAATTGTAACACTTCCTTAGCTTTTCAACTTAAGCTGATAATATTCGGCACGCATTTTGTAATAGTCGGCGTCGTGATGTTGAAACTTTATTTCTTCGCCAGCATATTCAATTTTACAATCGCCTTCGGAATAACAATCTTCATTTTCTTCTGCGTAGTCATTCCAGGATTTATTTAAATCTCCCAACAAATTTTCCAGCGCGTCGCCTTCCACTTCATCTGGAAGATTTTCATTTATGGCGTCTTTATAAATTTGCTGATAAAATTCGGCAAGGTATTCTAAAATTTTTCGCGGACAATCGTTGCCGAGTATATCTACAACAGTTGAAATAATTTCCAAATGCACGCTTATATTCACTGGCGATTTTCTGCAAGCCTGTCCAAAGTCAAATATTGCCCGCGCAGTTTTAACTTTATCGTTGCCATACAATTTAACAATTTCTTCGTTAGGAGTATCAATGAAAAATTTTGCAACTTTTTTTGTCTCTTGAAACGGACTGCAAAGCGCACACCTACAAAATTTTTCTTCTGCCGTATTAAAATATTTCACAATCCAGTTTGCGGCGTCAGGAATATTTTTTTGTTCTAGATAAAGTTCAACAACTTTGCGGCAATAATCGGAATCAGTGTCAGCCTTGCTTTTATAAATTT
>CAMJAZ010000139.1 GCA_946403735.1 uncultured Selenomonadales bacterium | reverse complement strand
GAATCTTCACGAACTGCGCGGACTACTTCATTTGAAATTATCTGCTGAAATTTTGCAAGGTTAGCTGGTGCAATTTCAAATCTTTTAGTTTGAGCTACAGTTCCAACGCCATTATTTTTTTGTTCAAGCACAATTCCATTGACGGGCAAAATTTTCAATCCCGCAAGAATTGGCAGACGTTCAGCGCGATATTGTTGGAAGGCGGGGCTAGTACTGTGAATGCGATACGCTTCATCACTTTCATAAATTTCAAGCAACCTCATCAAGTTTGGATTGTCTTTTTCAATCACGCCGTAAAGCGCGTAAGTACCCTTTTCATTTGCACTAGTTGACGCTAAAATTCTCGCGCCCATTTCAATTATTTGTGACATCGCGCCTTCGGTTGATTCAACAACTGCCCATTGCACACGCGGCATATTTCCTTCTGGCGTACGGATTGACTTAGCGTTTGCCGTTGCAGTCAACATTAGAATCACTCCAAATATGAGCAGAAATTTTTTCACGTTAATCTACTCCATTTTCTTTTCCCATTCACGAATTGTTGATACATTGGCTTTATCTGCAAATTTTTCTAATTCGGCAATTTCATCTGAAGAAAGTTTGACATCAATAATTTTTGCCGCGTCGTCAACGTGATGAATTTTTGTAACGCCGATTATTGGCAAAGTTCCTTTATTAATAGCCCAAGCAGTGCCGACTTGTGCCGCGCTCAAATTATGTTTTTCGCCGATTTTTTTCATTTCTTCTGTAAGTTGTTCAAGTTGCGGTAAAATCGGATTGTAACTTTTCGCACGGTCTGAACCTGCAGGGAACGGATTTTTTGTATTGTACTTGCCAGACAACGCGCCTTGCTCCAATACCATGTACGCAAAAAATTTTATGCCGTTTTCCTTGCAATAATCCAAAATGCCCGATGTTTCCGAAGAACGATTCAACAAACTGAAATGATTCTGCACAGCCTCAACTTTGCAACCTTCCGCGTTCAAAATTTCATTTGCACGTTTCAATTCAGCCAAATTGTGATTCGATACGCCTACACTTTTAACTTTGCCGCTTTTAATTAACGTGGGCAACATAGGAGTCCATTTTTCAACGTCTGCGGGATTGTGTACCCAGTAAACGTCGATATAATCGGTATTCAAGCGTTTTAAACTTGCGTCGAGCATTTTTTCAACTGAATCATCATACATTCCAGCAATTTGCGGAGTAAACTTTGTCGAAATAAAAATTTTTTCGCGCTCAACAGTTTTGACGAAAATTCCAAGAATTTCTTCCGACGCGCCCATTCCGTAAACCGTCGCGGTGTCCCACAAATTTAAACCTGCAGACATTGCCGCATCAAAAATCGGTTTCAAATCTTTTGATTCAAGATTGTGTCCAAAAACTTGATTGCCGCCTACTGCACCCGAACCCCAAGCCCAAGCGCCTAACGCAATTTTCGGCAAATTCAACATGATAATCACTCCAAAATTTTTTTTGCATTTTCAATATAAATTTTTTCTGTCCAACGACGATTCACAAGTTCCGTGTCCAACGCAGATTTTTTCTTAAGCCAAACTTGCGCGGGTACATAGGGATAATCGCTGCCGTAAAGTAAATGGTCAACGTCCGAAATTTTTAAAAGCATATCCATTTGTTCAGGCATTGGATCGCCAGCTAAGTCGAAATACAAATTTTTCAAACCCGCCGCAACGTCGACAGCGTCCATAATTTTCATTGCTGCCAACATTTGAAACATTGCACCAGCACGCTGTTTCATGTACGGCAGGAATGAGCCACAATGCGGCACGACAAATTTTAAGCTGGGAAATTTTTTTAATGTACCGTTCGACAAAAGATTTAAAACTGCGCGGGTCGTATCGGCAGGGTATTCGTACAGCGCCATAACTTTGCCCGTCACGACGCCTTCACGCGGCAATTTTTTTGCTGGACTTGGATGAAGAATCACAAGCGCCTTTCGTGAATTTAATTCTGCGAAAATTGGATCAAGTCTTTCATCACTCAAATAAACGCCGTCCGAATTGCTGGCAACTTTCACGCCCAACGCGCCTAATTGTTCCATTGCAAATTTAATTTCGGCGATTGAACCTTCAACGCTCGGCATTGGCAACGTTGCAACAAATCCAAATTTGTCGGGATAATGACGGCAGATTGACGCGAACTCCAAATTAATTTCTCGTGCAACTTCGCAGGAAATTTTTTCTTTATCAGCGCCGTTGTAAATGTGCGGTGTTGCCATTGATAAAACTGTAAAGTCAATTCCTGCGTCGTCCATAAATTTCAAATGTTCATCGACTGACCATTTAGGAAGTGGAAAGCCTTCCTCCGCTTGCGCGTCAATGCCCAATCTTTTAAGACCCTCAACATATGACGGCAAAATTGCGTGCGCGTGAAAGTCAACTTTTTTGTCACTGAAAAATTTTTCTGCGTTCGCCACTTCAAAATTTCCAAATGCCATTGCTGTCACTCCTGCAAAGGTTAATTTTAAAAATTCTCGTCGATTCATAATGTAATCCTCAAAAAAATTCTGACACCGTGTCAACATCTGAATTATAAAATTCAGCTGACACTTTGTCAACAAAAATTTTTAAGCAATAAAAAAAATCTCCGACGAAAAATTCATTGGAGATAAAATTTTTTCATACGGATAAAAATTAATAAATAATTTCGTTCGTGTCGCGTTTGTCGTAAAGTTTCCAAAATTCATTGGCAATATTTTTTGGCGCAAATTTTTCATTTGAACCAATAACGCCAGTAACTTGCACTGTGCCAATATAAATTCCTTTTTCATTTAAAACGGGCGTCAACGCTTGAACCATTGCACGCAATGCGGCTTTATCCATTGAAAGCGGCAAATATTCCGCGTACGGCTTAATTGCTAAGCCGCCGCCAGTAATTAAAATTGCGCCGTGTTTATCAGAAAAATCTTTCGTGTCCAAAAGTTTCACGCAATTAAAAGCGCCAGCAACGTCCGCTACGTAATGGTCAATTAATTCTTGTACGCTGATATTTTCATCAGCAGGCGAAGTTATCCCGACGTTGTAGAAAAGTACATCAGGCGTACCAAATTTTTCCACAAGATTTTCAAAAGTTTTCGCAAAGTTTTCAAAGTTCGCAACGTCTGCCGCTTGAGTTTCGACGGAAATATTTTTTTCAGCAAAATCTTTTTTGTACGCGGCAAGATTTTTTTCACTGCGCGAAATTAATACGACTTGAAAATTTTCCTGCGCAAATTTTTCAGCGACGCCGTTTCCAAGTCCCTTTCCTGCACCTACAACAAAAATTAATTTCTTCATCTTAACGCCTCCACAAAATTATTTATCCAAACCTTTGACAGGTACGCCGCTTGAACCGAAAAGCTTATTGCGAACTATAGCGTCAAGTTTTGCAATGTCTTCATCTTTTCTGTCACCAAAAATTTCAAGTTTGTTTAATTCGTCAGTCAATTACTTGTATTCTTCATCATTCAAAGAAATTTCAGCCGCGCCGAGATTTTCTTTAATGCGTTCGTCTTTGCGCATACTAGGAATTGGCACGATAAATTCTTTGTGCATAACCCAAGCCAATGAAATTTGCGCTGGCGTAGAATTTTTTTCAGCCGCAAACTTTTTAACCAAGTCGATAACAGGTTGATTCTTATTCAAATTTTCTTCACTGTAACGGGTAATTGTCCTGCGAATGTCATCGCCTTCAAATTTTGTATTGGCTTTAATTTTCCCGCTCAAAAGTCCGCCAGCCATAGGCGCATAAGCCATAAAACCAATGCCACGTTCCGCGCAGGTAGGAATTTCTTTTTCTTCCCATTGACGCGCCATCATGGAATATTCACTTTCAATCGCAGTTAGCGGCGTGATTTTATGTGCGCGACGAATAATTTCTGCAGGAACTTCAGAAAGTCCCCAACCGCGAATTTTTCCCGCCTTGATAAGTTTGCTAAACCATATTTAGCAAGTTGTTCGACTTCAATTTCTTGCGGCAGACGATGAACAAAATAAATGTCAAGGTAGTCCGTGCGCAGACGTTTTAGCGAATCTTCCAAAGTTTTTTGCAATCCACTAAAACTAAGTTTGCCTTATGAAAAAGTTTGATCAGCTAACGGCGTTGGAGAAAATTTACTAGCCAAAATAATTTCGTGGCGAATAGGTTCAAGCGCCTTTCCTACGAGATTTTCATTGCGAAAAACTGAGTACCGCCATATCGTAATTCCTGACGTTTTGTCAAGTCCAAATTATAAAATTAGCTTGACGCTTTGTCAATAAAATTTTTCCTCAATAAAAAAATCTCCGACGAAAAATTCATCGGAGATAAAATTTTTTTCGTGTACATTTTTAAATCAGTCAAATTAAAGCCCTAAATTTGGAATGGCGTTTAAAGTCATAGGCGCAAAATCTTTTATCAGCGATTGATAATAACCGCGACAAGCTATCATTGCCGCATTGTCCGTACAAAGAATTTTCGACGGGTAAAAAAATTCCAGTCCGTGACTTTCACATAGTCCGCGCAGATTTCCTTCCAGTGAAGAATTTGCCGCAACTCCACCAGCTAAAACAATTTTATTCAGCTGAAATTTTTCGGCGGCGTCAATCGTCTTGTCAACCAGCGAATCAATAACAGCTTTTTGAAAACTTGCCGCAACGTCAGCTTTGTTAATTTCTTCGCCTTTCATCTGCGCGGTGTTCAAGTAATTCAGCACGGCAGATTTCAAGCCGCTAAAACTGAAGTCGAAGTCAGAAATTCTAGCGCGTGGAAAGTCAATAGCAGTTGAATTGCCTTCCTTAGCAAGTTTATCAATTTGTGGACCGCCAGGATACGGCAAATTCATCACGCGGGCAATTTTATCGAACGCCTCACCTGCCGCATCATCGCGCGTCTGTCCAATCAATTCAAATTCGTTGTAGTTTGTCATCTTAATCAGCGAACTGTGACCGCCAGAAACTACAAGCGCTAAAAATGGCGGCTCAAGATTCGGCGCACTTAAAAAATTTGCGAAGATGTGACCTTCCAAATGATTCACGGCGATTAATGGAATTTTCAGCGCAAATGCTAAAGTTTTCGCGGCAGATACACCGACAAGCAACGCGCCTACAAGTCCTGGACCGTACGTCACGGCGATTTGAGTTATTTCGTGAAGGTCGACGCCAGCTTTAGTAATGGCTTCGTCAATCACGGGCATAATGTTTACGATATGACGGCGCGACGCAATTTCAGGTACGACGCCGCCAAATTTTTGGTGAATGGGAATTTGCGTTGAAATGACGTTTGACAGAATTTCGCGACCGCCGCTAAGTACTGCCGCCGCCGTTTCGTCACAACTTGTTTCAATTCCTAGTGTCAAAATTCTTTTCATTAATTAAATTTTCCTCAAAATTCTTTGTTAAAAATTAGATGATGTTGAATAACTACGTAGTAAATTTAAAGTAGAAAAATAATGGTAATTAAGCGGCATTTCCCAGCAACAGGCTGAATAATTAGGAATTAGGAATGCGTAATGAGCTAGTAGCTAGTAGCCTGTAACTAGTAGGATTTTTACAAGCTACCCGATACTAGCTAAAAATGGTGGTAATCAGCGGCATTTCCAAGCGCCTGCTGTAACGTTGGATTATTGGCGCAAATGGACGTGGTGATAAAATTTTTTTACTAAAACGTTGAACGCGAGGCGCACAAATGCCGCAATGTTTCTTTTTGCTACTTTTTCTTTGCGCC
>CAMJAZ010000138.1 GCA_946403735.1 uncultured Selenomonadales bacterium | reverse complement strand
ACGACTCGGAATAATTTTTGTGGAAAGTGATACTTCCTTCACCGCTAAAATCAAAGGTGACGTCGCTATTGCGCAAAACGTAATCCGCAAAATAATCTTTGATAAGGTGCTGTTTATAGCCGCCGCAAATTATAAATTCATTATGTCCCCAATGCGAATAAATTTTCATAATGTGCCAAAGTATGGGCTTGCCGCCGATCTCAATCATTGGTTTGGGAAGAAATTGCGTTTCTTCACCTATTCGCGTTCCAAATCCACCAGCTAAAATTACAACCTTCAAACAATTCCCTCCTGTAAAATTTTTTCATCTACAAAAACTCACATTAATTATACGCCTAAATTTACAAACTAACCAGCCTTCCCGCCGTCAACAAGTACAAATATTTTTCCGCAATTTTAATCGACGTAAGAGTTTCAATCGCTTGCACGTACAATTTAATTTGTTCGCGGTATTCGTGCCTGAAATGTTCGTCAGAATTATTTCTGTCAGTCTTGTAGTCAACCAAAATCCATTCGTCCGTTTCAGCGTCTTTGAAAAGCAAATCGATAATGCCTTGTACAAAAATTTTTTCACCAGCCGCGTCACGGAAATTTTCAACTGCGCTAATCGTTCCAGCGTCAATCTTTTGGCTAAATGGAAGTTCACGATAAATTTCCTTAGCGGCAAGTACACGACGCCCCAAATTGCTAGCAAAAAATTTTTCAATGTTAGCGATATTTTTTTTGACGGCGACGCCTTGTTCATCAGTAAAAATCTGCGCGGCAACCATTTCGTCAATCTGCGCGGAAATATTTTTGGCGTCAAGTTCACCGTTCAAATTCAAATGTTGCATGACGCTATGAATTAACGTACCAAATTCAGCGGCGGTAATGTCAACTTTCTGCATAAAGTTAGGGCGGCGATAAAGTCTAGCCTTGTCAAATTTTTTCTTGCGAAGTTCGAGAAGCTGTACTGAATCTTCCTCCGCTTCAAGAATACGGCGCTTAACTTCCGTGACAGATAATTTTGCTGGAATTTTGGCAAGCGGCGAATTTTCAGCAACTTCAGGCGGCGGCGAAATTTTTTTAGCCTCAACTTTAAATTCAACGTCGCCAAGTTTAATTGTGGACTTTTTCAAAACTTTTACATCAATAACTTTTTCTATGCTGTCACGAATCATTAAAAGCCATTCGATAGGATGCGAAACGCCTTGAATCATTCCGACGGTTAATTCATTGTTCAACGTATCTTCGCCGAATTTATTCAGCGCGGCAGAATTTTTTACCGTACCGACAAGAAATAATTTTTCACGGGCTCGCGTCAAGGCAACGTATAAAACTCTAAGCTCTTCGGCTAACATTTCAGCTTTAACTTTTTTACTGATAACTTCCCGCGCGAAAGTTGGGACACGTGTTAAACCCCTCAACAGCGGCTGCGTATTGTGAATGCCAACTCCTAAATTCCTATGCGCAATTACAGTTTCACTCAAATCTTTCGTATTAATTTTTTTTCCAAGTTGCGCCACAAAGACGACGGGAAATTCTAAACCCTTGCTCTTGTGAATGCTCATCACGCGGACAACATTTTCATTTTCGCCTAAAGTTCGTGCGGCGGAAAGATCATTTTCAAGTTCACGAATTTTTTTTATGAACTGAATAAAACGTGACAATCCACGAAATGCCGTCGATTCAAATTCAGCGGCTCGGTCAATCAGCATTCGTAAATTTGCCTGCGCAACTTTACCGTCAATCTTAGTGCCAAAATAATCGTAATAGCCTGTTTCACGATAAATTTTACTTAAAAGCTCCGGTACGCCAACTTGCCGCGACATTTCACGCCAACTTTTCAGTTTGTCCAAAAAATTTTTACACCGCGCAGAAAGTTCATCATCAGCTGAAAAATTTTTAGTCAGCGTGTATAAATCAGCGCTTTTATCAGAAAGTCGAAGTGTCGCTAAATCTTGTTCAGAAAATCCGCCAATCGGACTAAGCATAACTGCCGCAAGTGGAATATCCTGCCGCGCATTGTCAAGCACATTTAAAAGACTAAGCGTCGTTAAAATTTCTGGCGCTTTGAAATAGCCGCTATCATCAGCCGCATAAGCTGGAATATTATTTTTCTGTAACACGTCAATAATTTTCGCCGCTCTACCGTCGACAGCCCGCATTAAAATTACAATGTCCCTGTACGTAATTTCGCGGTAAGCTTTTAAATCTTTGTCCCAAATATTTTTATGCGCGTCTATAATCGATTTAATTTTGTCAGCGATAACTTGAACTTCCAAACTCAACTTGTCAAGTTCTTCAGCATTCGGAAAATCATCTGGCGGCGCGTCGTCTTTGTCGTCATCAGAATTTTTGTCAGAAACATTTTCAAGGTTGATGATTAAAAATTCTGCTGGCTCATCAAAAATATTTTTAGCGGCGGGATAATCTGCACCAAAATTTAATTCAGCGTCTTCATTGTAATCAATTTCCATAGCGTCTTTAGTCATCAAACGGCGGAAAATTACGTTGACAGCGTCGACAACTTGACGGCGTGATCTAAAGTTCGTGGAAAGGTCAATGCGTTGGCTATCTGAAGTTTTTGGGTAGTTATCGTATTTCGCCATAAAAATTTCTGGGTCAGCATTGCGGAAACGATAAATTGACTGCTTAACGTCGCCGACCGCGAAAAAATTATTTTTTTCGACAATCTTACTGATAATTTCTTCCTGCACGCCGTTAGTGTCTTGGTACTCGTCAACCATAATGACTTTGAATTTTTGGCGATAACTTTCAGCCGTCGCGCTATCGGTATTAAAAATTTTCAGCGCTAAATGCTCCATATCATTAAAATCTATAATTCCGCGTTCACGTTTCGCCGCAGTAAAGGCGCGTTCAAAGTCAATCGTAACTTGTGCAAGTTGACGTACGGACGCCGCTAAATTTTTTATTTGCTTTAAAATATCTTCGCGGTTCATGTAAACCAATTCACGCAAATGTTTAATTTCATCTTTGTATTTATTACGCTGGCTCAAAAGTTCTGCTTTCAAAGGCTTTATATATTCGGGAAATTTACCTGAAGGATACTTTACAAATTCTATTGAAATTTTCAGAGCGTCAAAAATTTTGTCCCACGAATCATAAACTTTACGTAAAGATTCAAAAGCTTTCAAATCTTTTTCAAAAGTTTCAATTACTTTATCCCAATTTTTTTTATAAACATCGTCGACAAACTGTGCGGCGGAAATATCTCGTGCGTTGCGGCAACTTTTCAGCATATTTTTTATAATATTTTTAGCGTGTTCAAGCGCAAAATTTATGAGGAAATCAAACCAATTTTGCCCGTCGTCAAGCGTCGCTGTTTCTGGATTTTCATAAAAATTTACAAGGGACTTCAACCATTCTTCTGGATATGGACGGCTCTGCGAAAATTTGTATAGCTCAAAAATAATTTTGTGCAAGTCCGAATCTCCGTAAACATTTCCGTCGAAGTTGTCAGCAAAATTTATGAAGTCGGGGTCATTTGTATATTTTTCTTCAAAAAGTTTTTCAATAACTTCCTGCTTTAAAATGTTGAGTTCCTGTTCATTGCCTTCGCGCAGTTTTGGATCTAAATTTATTTTGGCGAAATTACGGCGAATCACTGAATAACAAAAGGCGTGAATAGTCATAATTGAAGCGCCGCTTAGCAAGATTGATTGACGTTCAAGCCGTAAAAGTTTATCTTCGTCAGTTTCAATGCTCATACGTTCAAAAATTTTTTTATGAATACGCGAACGCATTTCCTGCGCGGCGGGTTTAGTGAAAGTTACGACAAGCATTTTATCAACGTCTAAAGTTCCATTAAGAATCATTTGAATAATTCTTTCGACAAGTACGGCAGTTTTGCCTGAACCAGCGGCGGCGGCTACAAGTAAATTTTTATTGCGGCTAGTGATAGCTGATTTTTGTTGCGGCGTCCAGTCCATAAAATTCCTCCTCAAAATTTTTACGTGTAAAATATTTTATCATAAAATTAACGGTGACGAATTATAAAATTTCTTGCCAAAACTTTTTTTTTATGCTAATATTTCTTTATTAAGATATAAACTTAAACGCGAATTATGTGTCTATAACGTCACAGGCGCAAAAAAAGCCCCCAAGAAATCTTTTGGTCAGATTCTTGGGGGTTGCGCTTTTTCAAGCGCCAGTTAAGCGTTACCGCTCATTAGTATTGTTATCTTTAAAGAAATACTTGTCGATAATCTGATTAAAGATATGCGACAAAACATTTCCGCCGACAACTATTATCAACGCGAATAATGCGTCCATTTACGTCACCTCCCCTCTGTTACCAGAGTGGATTTGCGGTAACGCTAATATTTTACACTATTTTAAAATTTTTTGCTAATTCTCTTGAATCGGCAAAAAATTTTTTTACGTAAATTTTTATGAAGGAGTGATTTTTTTGCCTACACTAAATTGGAGCGGCAAAGATAAAATCGTAAATTATGATTCAGCCGTACCTGTCCACGTACTTAATCATTCGTACAATTTCGGCGGCGACACAGAAAATAAAATAATACACGGCGATAATCTTTTGGCGCTGAAAAGTTTATTGCCTGTGTACGAATCAAAAATAAAATGTATTTACATAGACCCGCCGTATAATACTGGCAATGAAGGCTGGATTTACAATGACAATGTAAACGACCCGCGTTTTAAAAAATGGCTCGGTCAAGTCGTAGGGCGCGAAGGTGAAGATTTTTCCCGCCACGATAAATGGCTTTGTATGATGTACCCTCGCTTAAAACTGTTAAAACGATTGCTTGCTGATGACGGCGCTATTTTCATTTCCATTGACGATAACGAAGTTGCAAATTTAAAACTTATTTGTGATGAAATTTTTGGTAGCCAAAATTTTGTAGACATTTTTTCTTGGAAAAAAACAGAAACACCTGCGAATCTTGCAAATAAAACAAAAAAATCTATCGAATACATAATCTGTTACACCAAAACTAATTTGCCAATAAAATTTCGAGGCTTAAGAAAAACTAGTAAAAGTAATAACGGATTGATGAACCAAACGAACGCCGAAAAAGAATTAGTTTTTCCTGCAAATTGCGTTGACACTTCATTAGCTGACGGAATTTATTGTAAAGGTGAGTACGGGACAAAATCTTATAAAATAGTTTTGTTGGAAGACACGGAAGTTAAAGACGGGTATTTTGTAAAGCCTGTAAAACTTTCAGGAAAATTTAAATGGTCTCAAAAAAATCTAGATAAAGAAATTTCTAGTGGAACAAAAATTTCAATAAAAACTATAGCTTTTTCTCCGTCCTATGAAAAATCTGAATATGCGCCTGAAGTACCAAATAATTTAATCGACAAAACTTTTGGCGTACAAACAAATGAAATTGCATCAGCTGAATTGAAAAAAATTTTTGACGGCGAAAAAGTTTTTAATTTTCCAAAACCGCCTTCGCTTATCGAGTATTTAATAAATTTTTTATGTGATAAAAATTCAATCGTGCTTGACGCATTTGCAGGAAGTGGCACGACGGCGCACGCTGTTATAAATTTGAATAAAGCAGACGTTGGCAACAGAAAATTTATTTTGATTGAAATGGAAAATTACGCAGAAAATATTACGGCGGAGCGTGTACGGCGAATTGGTGGAAATTTTGATTTTTATGAAGTCGGTGAACCGCTTTTTGTAGATGATGAATTAAATGAAAATCTTGACGTTGAAAAAATTCGTGAATATGTATGGACGATTGACACGC
>CAMJAZ010000137.1 GCA_946403735.1 uncultured Selenomonadales bacterium | reverse complement strand
GCCCAGTATTTTTTTACTTAACTGTACCACTTGCTTTCCAAGTTCTAACGCCTCGTCGTAACGTCCCAAGTAATCTAATGGAATAGATAAATTATGCATTGCAGAAATAGTTTTAGGGTGTTCTTCACCTAGTATTTTTTTGCGTAACTCTACCACTTGTTTTCCAAGTTTTACAGCTTCATCGTAACGTCCCAAATCTTTCAACGTTATAGATAAATTATCCATTGCGTCGATAGTGCTAGGGTGTTCGTCGCCTAAAATTTTTTTGTCTAACGATAACGTTTGCTGTTGAAGTTCCAATGTCTCGTCGTAACGTCCCAAATCGCCCAACGTGATAGCCAAACTGTTCATAGCGACGATAGTGTAGGGGTGTTCATCATCTAAAATTTTTTTGTACAACGATAAAACTTGCTCTTGAAGTTCCAACGCCTTATCGTAACATTTCAAATTGCTAAACGTACTTGCTAAATGATTTATGGCATCGATAGTTTTGGGATGTTCAGCGCCCAAAATTTCTGTACGCAACTGAATTACTTGCTGTTGAAGTTCCTGCGCCTTATCATAGCGTTTCAAGTGGCTAAACGTTGTAGCCAAATTATTCATAGCGGCAATAGTGTAGGGATGTTTATCGCCGAGATTTTCTTTGCGCCAATCAAAAACTTGCTGTTGATGTTCCCGCGCATCTTCATAGTGTCCCAAGTCATTCAACGTCAACGATAAATTGCTAATGGCATTAATAGTTAAAGAATGTTTATCGCCGAGATTTTCTTTACGCCAATTCAAAACTTGCTTTTGAAGTTCCAGCGCCTTATCGTAACGCTCAACATAGCTTAACGTCAGCGCTAAATTATTCATAGCGTCGATAATTTTGGAGTTTTCAAAAGGGAAAATTTTTTCTCTCAACGATAAAACTTTCTTTTGAAGTTTCAACGCCTCTTCGTAACGTCCAACATTGTTTAACATAATTGCTAAAGTGTTCATGGCGTTGATAGTTTCAATGTGTTCGTCGCCAAGATTTTTTTTGCATAATTCAAGTGCTTGATCTGAAAGTTCCAGCGCGTCTTTGTAGTATCCCTTGTAGCTCAAAGTACTTGCCAAATTGTTCATGGAGATAATAGTTTTGATATGTTCATCGCCGAAAATTTTTTTATTCAATTCCCAAACTTTTTCGCCTAGCGTTAAAGCTTCGGTATAACGTCCCAAGAATTGAAAATCCGTCACTAAGCTATTCATTACGTCCAAAGTGTCTTCGTGTTCTTCGCCGAGAAAATGGACAAATTTTTCGTAGGCGCTATTATGATATTTGAATGAATCTTTATAAAATCCTTGCAATTTTTTAAGATCGCCAAAATCTCTTTCCAAATACGCGCAGGCAATAGAATCTTGAAAGTCTTTAAATTTGCCGTCGTTAGCGGTAAATTTTTCCACAAAGATTTTCAAAATATTTTCCGCAATGTCAAACCAACAAATTTTTTTGATTAGCTGTGTCAACTTCAATTCAAAATTTTCTTTGTAATGTTTGTACAAATCGTCGGGACTTTTAGCAAGGCGGGCTGTAAGTTTTGCCCAATACTCCAAATTGAAAATATATTCACCGTCAACATTAAATTCTTTTAAAACTTTTGAAAAGTATTCGTCAGCAACGGTGAAAGTTTTTTCGAGAACATTTTTAGAGCAACTAGGAAATAAAATTTTTTGTACAGACCTATCGAAAGAAAAAACTGTGTCGCTGAAATTTTCAACGCGCATGTCGTTAATTTGAAAGTCATCTTCACGTATAATAAATGAAAGTTCCTTTACTCTTTCGTAAGTCGTCTGGCTGAAGTTGAAAGTTTTCGTGCCGATCTCAAAAACAATTTTGTCCGTCCACTGACCTAAGCCGCAAAGGAATTTAATCATATCGCGCGTGCCGTCGTCCATGTATTGAAAAAGACGTTCAACGACATCTTCGCGCTTTTTAGGGAAAATGGAATTGTCAGGTTCAGCGCCATTGTGATCGCGTTTGTATTGCGCGTAAAGGTCGACGCAAATATCTAAAAAGAATGGCAAACCTTGAGTCAAATTATAAATGTAGTCGCGCAATTCTTGACTTGTAACGCTTGCTTCTTTCAAAAACTGATCTGCATAATTTTGGGCAAGCGGTTTAAGCAAATGTTGTTCCAATTCATTAGCAAGCCTACCACCCCAACGTATTTTGTTACGTCCTGCAATAACCCAAAGTGTATTTGCAAGCAGAAAAATAATTCCCGTCGGATTGCCTGTTTCGCTCCTCAACCACGATTCAGCGTTTAATTGCCCTGCTGTAGCAGATTCTTCATTCGTCAATACTTCGTAAGTATCGAGGAAGACGACAAGATATTTTTTTCCATCATTGTTAGTCTTTAACCAATCGTTGACATCTTGCGCAAAAAGTTCTGGTAAAAGTTCATACAGTTCATGAGGATTTTCTTCATTAGAGCGTGCAGCATCAAGCCGCTCTTTAAGCTTTTCGTGTTCGGCATCTGAAATATTTTTTTCTTTCCAATGTTCAATCAGTGCATTACCAATAATGCTTATGCCAGTTGCTACTGCACTAGCGCCAGGTACGAAAAAATCAATTATCACTATAGGTTTATTCCAATGTTTTTTAACTTTACTAAGCCATTTATTTTTATCCATAGCTGATTCAATTTTTGATATGTCAATTTCAGTTTTCTGTCCAGTCTTCAAAAAATGATAAAATTCGCCAGTTGAAAAAAGCGGGAAGTTACAACCATAAACTTCCAACTCGCGCCGCATTTGTTGAAGGAGACTTAAAGTACGTGGCTTGTCTTGAAAGTCAACGCGAACAAATGCAATGTCTTGCCCTTCTGGAAAGCCTTCAATATTTTCCTGCAACTTTTTCATCAAGCTGGTTTTACCGACGCCGCCTGTGCCGTAATAAGTTATAATTGTTGAACCGTCACTTTTCATGGTATAAAAACGTTTCCAAAAATCTTTGCGCGGCTCATCACGGTCAGTAAATTCTTTTTTCGCAGAAACAACTTGCTTTCTTCCAATTTTTATAGCCATGAAAATCACCTCAACTTTAAAAAATTCAAACTAAAATCTTCGTCCGAAAAATTTATTTTTCACGCGAGGAAAAATTATCAGCCACACTACGCCAGCCGCTATCAGCACAAAAAAAATTGGCAACGCTACGAAAAACATAAACGCTGCAAATCCTAAAAAAATTATTCCCGCAATGATTTTCGCAATGATACTTCCGCTGAAAATGCCGTTAATCAACTTCAAAATAAGATTGGACAGCATACCGCCGCTAAAGTTGAAAGTACTTTGACCGTAGGAAGTGTAGCTGGAGTCGTTGCGATTGTCCCTGTAATTTTTTTCATCAGAATCAACATCAATCGTGACGCCGTTATAAAAATTTTTTTCAGCGTTGCTCATTTCATGGACGGAATTTTCTTCGACGTTATCATAGCCGCAAAAATTACAACGCATAGAATTTTTAAGCTCCTTGCCGCATCTCTGACACTTCACGCTAATCACTTCCTTAAATTTTTTTGTAAATTTATTTTAGCATACAAATTATTTTGTAACAACAAAATTTTAATTTCAACGTCGACAATTTATGTTACAATTACACGGCGATTTTATTTGCAAATAAAATTTAAGCGCGGCGATAAAGTCAGCGATAAAATTTGAACAGGAATAAAATTTAAAAAGGGAATTCAGCTAAGATTATAAATTTGATTGGAGGCAAACTCTATGACGACCGTGACAAGCGCCGCAAATACTTCAATTACAGGGACGGCGGAAAATGATATTATAACTTCAAGCGGCGACGGCGTAACAATTTCCGCACTTGGCGGCGAAGATTACGTTATAGCACGTGGACTTGGCAGTTTCATTTATGGCAGTAGTGGCAACGATACATTAATTTTATTGCCGTCAAATAATACCGCGACGACTGGTGGCGCTCCTAGCGGCGGTACACGTGCAGGCGGCGGAGCAAGGGTAGTTTCAGCTGATACAGAAATTCACGGCAACAGCGGCAATGATGACATTGTAGTTGTTCACGATTCAGCCAACATTTTCGGCGACGCTGGCAATGATTATATGACCGTCAAACTTTATGAAAGTGCTGGCGAATTTTTATCTTCGCTAAATCGAGTTACTTTGACTGGCGGCGATGGTAACGATACTTTCGCATTTAGTAGTTACTTGCCGTCTGAAATTGACACTGTTTCAACCGTCAGCGGCTATAGAATTGAAGCGATTGTCACAGATTTTTCAAGTACAGCACACCTTGCCTACGACAGCAACACTAGTTATTTTATTTATTCTTACGTTACAGATTCGCTTGGAAATTATACAGATGTTATCTTGCGGGATAACTCCGACAGAATAAGTGTCACATTGGAAGGAGTAACGAATATTGATGACGTTGTTTACGCTAGAGCAGTTCGATTCATTGATGACACGGTCGATACGGCGTACTTAGGCGAAGTCATTTCAAATTACACGGACGATATGTCAGTAATTCCAGCTGGCATTACCTACAACAACTACACCGTTTACGTTAGCGATTCTTACGCGCGAAATGTTTGGCTAATGGGCACTGATGAAGTTAATCACGTGTCGTCGTACAGAAATATAACTGCGCGGACGCTTGACGCTAGAAGTTCGACGCGAAAACGGACGCTGGTGGGAAATTATAATACGAATGCAATTTATGCTGGCTCTGGCGGCGATTCAATGTGGGGCGGCAGTTCGGCGAACGATACGCTTTTCGGCAACAATGGTCAAGATATGTTTTGGTACGGTGTTAATGACGGCGGCGACTTCATCAGAAATTTTGCCTTCGGTTCAACGGCAACTTCCGACATTCTCAATCTTTACAGCGGCGGCATTGAACGCGGTTACAGGCTCAATAACGCTATTCACATTTTAATGACTTCTGGTGAAGAATTGGTTATCCCGACTGAATACGGCGTCGATACTGAAATTCAATATTCGACCGACGCCACAACGATTAACCGCGCTAAAATCGGTGAAGTTTTCACGGCTAACACTTTGACTTACGACGCCGCAATAAATTTATTTATGGGTGGAGCTCCTGATAATACGCTGAAAGTTGCTGATGATAGAAAAAATATGATTTGGCTTGACGGCAGTTATGGTCAAAATTATTATGAGATAACCAACATTGACGCTTCCGAATCTACGGGCAATAACCAACTTGCTGGCGCGGTTGATTCAAATATAAATATCATCGGCGGCGCTGGAAATTCATCAATGTGGGGCGGCATTGGGCGCAGTTCCAACGATACCTTACAAGGCGGCAGTGGTACTGAAATGTTCTTTTATGGACAGTACGAAGGCAACGATATAATCATCGGCGCTACGGAAGATGATACGGTTAAACTTTACAATATTTCCTTCGACGATTTAACGTCAACTGATACAGTTAAAGGCGGCGGAATGACGCTTAATTTCAAGAACGGCGATTATAGCTTGACGTTGCAAGATTTTAAAAATTCTCCGACGTTTTCATTTGCTAACGGTGGAAATAAAACTTACGAAAAAGGCGGCTGGGTCACTAAGGAGTAGTAAGTAAAAAAATTCATAATTCTGCATTCTTAATTCTTAATTTGTCAAAAACTCTTGCCGTTGAAAAAATTTTGAGTTAGAATAATCAAAAATCTTTTTTTCGGAGGGACGATAACAGCTAAAGAGAAATTATAAAAAATTAAAAGAAG
>CAMJAZ010000136.1 GCA_946403735.1 uncultured Selenomonadales bacterium | reverse complement strand
AGAGCAATATAAAGAACGACATCTGGTGGAATGTTTTTTTCAAAAGTTAAAACGTTATCGCAGAATCGCCACTCGTTTTGATAAACTTTCTTGCCGTTATCTCGCTTTTATTCACATCGCTTGTATTCTTATCTGGTTAAAATAATTATTCAACAGCCCCTAGTAGCTTGTAGCTTGTAAAATTCTTAATTCTTAATTCTTAATTATTTTTTCCCTCCGCCGAGTAAGCCGCCGAGCATACCAGCTAAATCACCAAGTCCACCAGCACCAGCACCAGCGCCGCCACCAAGTCCAGCAAGTCCGCCAAGTGCATTTCCTGCAAACGCCGCCATGTTGGCGTTTATTTTTTTGTCAATTTCTACATTAGCCGCGTTGACTGCGCTGACGACTAAATCTTCAATCGCTGAAACGTCGCCTTCCTCAACAAGTTCTTTAGCGATTTTAACTTCAGTGACTTCCTTTTCACCATTTACAGTAGCCGTCACCATACCGCCGCCGACTGTTGCAGTTGCAGTTTCCTGTTTAAGTTTTTCTTTGTTCGCCTCAAAACTTTGCTGAATCGCCTGCGCCTGTTGCAGAATTTCACCAAGATTGAATCCAGGATTTTGTGCCATTGAAAAATTCCTCCATTCTTAATAAAAAAATTTTATAAAAAATTTTTTAATCTTTGTTCAAAACTTTAACCACTTTGACAGGACGGTTAAGTTTCTTTGAAAAATATTCTTCAAATTTCGCCATACGATTTTCATTGAACATCTCCGCTACTGTCTCTGAAGTACAGCTAAGCGTTAAAATATCTTTAGCAAAACTGACTACGTTGGCTTGATTGAGTGTAGCGCGTAAAGTTTTTTTATCTTCGGGGATTTCCGCACGCAATTCATTGAAATAGCGTTTAACGTCGTCAAGTGATTCAACCTGCGCGGCGTCTTCAACGGGAACGATTTCAGTTTGACTTGAAATTTTCGGCGCGGCATATTTCATCAACGCCATTTCAAAAATTATATCGGGAACGCCAGAATATTGCATTTCAACGATAATTTTTCTAATTTCGGCGGAAAAATTTTCTATAAAGTTCAATTCGGTATCACGGCGATTTTTCAACGAATTAAATTCAACGTCGCGAAGACGCCCAATTAAAGATTCAGCAATGGATATAGCTGACAAGCCAGACCTAAAAGCGTGGCTAATTGATTCATTCAGCGCAGTTCGATTGTTATCTTTGACAGCTAAAATTATTTCGTCCAAGTCTGAATCAGATACCAAGCCTAAATTTTTATTCACGTCGTCAAGCGAAATAGTTTTATCCGCCATAGCGTAGCACTGATCAAAGTACGTGACGGCGTCGCGCATTGAACCTGCGGCAAGTCTAGCTAATTTTTTCGCCGCGTCTTTTGAAAGTTCAACGCCAAATGCCTTTGACAATTTTTGCAGGTAAGAAGATACCATTTCATTCGGAACTAAGTGGAAGTTTAAAATTTGACAGCGTGAACGAATTGTCTGCGGAACTTTGTTAAATTCTGTCGTCGCTAAAAAAAATGCAACGTTCGGCGGCGGCTCTTCAATCAACTTTAAAATTGAGTTGACCGCTTCGAATGAAAGCATATGCACTTCGTCGATGATGTACGTTTTAACGCGTGACTGCATAGGCGCTAATCCAGCCGTTGACAAAAGGCGCTGTACGTCGTCGACTGAACGATTGGACGCGGCGTCAAATTCTATATTGTCAGGCGATGAATCGATTGACAAACACGAAGGGCATTTTCCGCAAGGAATTTCAAAAGATTCTAAAGGTTGCTTAGATTTTTGCGCCGCTAAAACTTTTTCACAGTTCATAGCCTTAGCCAAAAGTCTAGCCGTCGAAGTTTTGCCAGTTCCGCGCGTACCTACCAATAAATAAGCGTGTGAAAGTCTGTCGTTGCAAATCGCCCGCGTTAAAGCTGTGGAGATATGATCTTGCCCAATGAGTTGCGCTAAAGTTTTTGGTCGAACTTTTGTATACATTGCTTCATACGCCAAAATTTTTTCACCTCCGCCAACAATTTCTATTCGCTATGTGATTATAGCAAACTCAATTTCGTTGGTCAATTTTTAGTTAGCTATTGTTAAACTCTAAGTTGGTAAAGATTTTTTTAGTTAATTGACTTTTTATTTGCGTAAAATTTTTTATATTTTTAATGAACTACTTTTCTTTTGGCGCAAAAGAAAAGTATCAAAAGAAAACATGTCCGCAGAAACGACATCACGTCGTTTGTGCGGACGGGCGCGCGTCCTTGCGCGCCCCTTTCTATTTTGATTTAAATTAATTGCAGGATAAAATTATTTTTTCGGCGAATTAATCTTTTTCAACTTACAACGAAAAATTTTAACGAGGTGAAAATTTTGTATAAAAAAGTTGATACGAATTTGAATTTTGCCAGCCGCGAAAAGGAAGTTGAAAATTTTTGGGCGGAAAATAATATCGCGCAGAAAGCTATCGACCAACGCGAAGGTTGCAAAGATTTTACATTTTATGACGGTCCGCCTACTGCTAACGGTAAGCCGCATATTGGACACGTTTTAACCCGCGTCATCAAAGATTTATTTCCGCGCTATCATTCAATGAAGGGCGAAAAAGTTTTACGTAAAGCTGGCTGGGATACTCACGGCTTGCCCGTCGAATTGGAAGTTGAAAAACTTATCGGCATTAACGGCAAGGAACAAATTGAAGCTTATGGCATTGAACCATTTATCAAAAAGTGCCGCGAATCTGTCTGGAAATATAAAACTATGTGGGAAGAATTTTCAGGCGTCGTAGGATTTTGGGCTGATATGGACGATCCGTACATTACCTACGAAAATGATTATATTGAGTCCGAATGGTGGGCGCTGAAAAAAATTTGGGAGAAAGATTTACTCTATAAAGGTCATAAAGTTGTGCCGTATTGTCCGCGTTGTGGTACGCCGCTTTCCAGTCACGAAGTTTCACTTGGCTACAAAGATTTAAAAGAGCGTTCCGCAATGGTCAAGTTCAAGGCAGTTGACGACGACGCATATTATTTAGCGTGGACGACGACCCCTTGGACGTTGCCTTCAAATTTGGTTTTGTGCGTCAATCCAAAAGTCGATTACGTTAAAGTTGAAGTCAACGGCGTCAAATATATTTTAGCGGCGGCGCTTGTCGAAAAAGTTTTTGAAGACGTTGAAGGCGAAAAGAAAATTTTGTCGACGTTTAAAGGTGCTGACTTGGAATTTAAAAAGTACGAGCCGCTTTACCCGTTCGCTGATGAAATTGTTGCGAAGAGTGGCAAGCCTGCATTTATCGTAACTTGTGATGATTACGTTACAACGGAAGACGGTACAGGCATTGTTCACTGTGCGCCAGCATTTGGTGAAGATGATAACCGCGTCTGCAAAAAATATGGTACGCCGTTTATTCAGTTCGTCGACGGCAAAGGCAATATGACGGCTGAAACTTCATGGGCTGGAACTTTTGTTAAAGACGCTGACCCGCTGATTTTGAAAGACTTGAAAGTTACAGGAAAACTTTTTAAAGCGCCAGTCTTTGAACATAGTTATCCGCATTGCTGGCGCTGTGATACGCCGTTGATTTATTATGCGCGTGAATCTTGGTTTATTAAGATGACGGCGGTTAAAGAAAATCTTTTGAAAAATAACGCTACAATAAATTGGTTGCCGCCGACGATTGGCACAGGACGTTTTGGCGATTGGCTTGAACACGTGCAAGATTGGGGAATTTCGCGTAACCGTTACTGGGGGACGCCGTTAAATATTTGGGAATGTTCCTGCGGTCATCAACATTCAATCGGTTCAATAGATGAGTTAAAATCTTTGTCGAAAAATTGTCCTGATGATATTGAACTGCACCGCCCGTACATTGACAACGTAACTTTCCCTTGTCCGAAATGCGGCGGCGAAATGCACCGCGTCCCTGAAGTTATTGACTGCTGGTTTGATAGCGGCGCAATGCCTTTCGCGCAGTGGCATTATCCATTTGAGAATAAAGAAATTTTTGAGAATCATTACCCCGCAGATTTTATTAGTGAGGCTGTCGACCAAACGCGCGGCTGGTTTTATTCGCTTATCGCCATTTCGACGTTGCTTTTTGATTCAGCGTCATTTAAAAATTGTATCGTCATGGGTCACGTGCAGGACAAAGACGGGCAGAAAATGTCGAAGTCCAAAGGCAACGCCGTTGATCCAATGGAAACGTTGAAAAAGCACGGCGCTGATGCAATTCGCTGGTACTTTTATGAAAATAGCGTACCGTACTTGCCGAAAAGATATTCTGACGAGGCGGTTACTGAAGGGCAACGCAAATTTTTAGGGACGTTGTGGAACACTTACGCTTTCTTCGTGCTGTACGCGAATATTGATAATTTTGACGCGACGAAATATCAGCTTGAGTACGATAAACTTAGCGTTATGGATAAATGGTGTTTATCGCGCTTGAATACGGTTGTTAAGACTGTCGACGATTACTTGGCTAATTACAAAGTTACTGAAACGGCTAAAGCGTTACAAAATTTTGTTGACGAACTTTCTAACTGGTACGTTCGCAGAAGTCGTGCGCGTTTTTGGGCGAAAGGTATGGAGCAGGATAAAATTAACGCCTACATGACGCTTTACACTGCGCTGGTGACTTTCGCGAAGATTGCCGCGCCGCTTGTACCATTCATCACTGAAAATATTTACCGCAATTTAGTCTGCAGTATTGACGAATCTGCGCGGGAAAGTGTTCATCTTTGCGATTATCCGATGGCTGATGAAAGTTTAATTGACGCTGAATTGGAAAAAAATATGGCGCTTGTCACGAAAATTGTTGTACTTGGACGCGCCGCCCGCAATGCCGCCAATATTAAAAATCGTCAACCCGTCGCTAAAATGTACGTCAAGGCGAATGAAACTTTGCCTGAATTTTTCGTTGAGATTATCGAAGATGAATTGAATGTCAAGTCCGTCGAATTCCGCGCAGATATGGAAGAATTTGTGAAGTACACGTTCAAGCCCAATTTCCGCGTACTTGGAAAGAAAGTTGGAAAGCAGATTGGTGAAATTAAAACGGCGTTGACTACGATTAACGGCGCGGCGTCGAAGGCTACACTTGATAAAACTGGCGAATTGAAACTTAGCTTGACAAGCGGCGAAGTTACTTTGACGGCAGAAGATGTTGAAGTAACTATCGAACAGAGCGAAGGTTATAACTGCCAAAACGATAATGACGTAGCTATTGCGCTGTCTACGACGTTGACGCCTGAATTGATTGAGGAAGGCTTTGTACGCGAAATTATCAGCAAGGTACAGACAATGCGTCGCGATAGCAAATTTGAGGTTACAGACAGGATAAAACTTTCCGCGCAGGGCAACGATAAACTTGCCGAAATTATCAAACGAAACGCGGCTGAAATTCAATCTATAACTTTGTGTGACGAAATTATTTTTGACGACGCCGCAACTATCGTCACGAATTGGGATATTAACGGCGAAAAAATTTCACTCGGCGTCGAAAAAATTTAACGTAAACCGTGAAAGGAAATTTTTATGGAGATTAACAGCAAGCCGCGCATTGTCATTTGGTTCGTGTCGAATGACGGACGTTTTATTGGAAACGCCGTAAACATTTTGACACGGCAATTTAACGGCGTTGACATTATCGGCGTTACGGCGAATCAAAAAATTTCAGTAAACAATCTGCCCTTCATACCGTTAAATGAAATTTCTCTGAACGGGGGGGGGGATGACATACTCCCTGTTG
>CAMJAZ010000135.1 GCA_946403735.1 uncultured Selenomonadales bacterium | reverse complement strand
CCATTCAAAAACTTCAAAGGAAATTTCTTTACCAAAATTGCTGATGTCGAAAGTAACGTTGTAAACATTTTCGTTGCCGTCAACATTGACAACGCGATAAGTTTTTGTTGTGTCACCCGTGACTTCAAGTTTTGCATATTTTTCATAAGTCACGTCGTCGACAAAATAAACTTCACGATTCAACGTTGCGGGAAGTTCGGCGATTTTATTTTTAACGACTGAAACGGGTATCCAGTTGGTACTTTCACTTGTGCCGAGAACATCTTCAACTGTGGCGTTGTTGTAGTTAAATTCGCCGTCATAAAACATTGTTACGCCGTTATCGTCATACGTCAAACCGTGTTCGTTGGCTGTGTAAGTGTGACCGTTAATCGTGAAAGTTTTGTTTTCGCTCGGGAAGTTGAGCATAACCGAATAACCTTCAACGCTGTATTTTCCGCCTTCGGCAATGGAAAGTTTTCCTTTGTCAAAAGTCACGTCGCCCGACGAAGATTGAACCGTTGCAAATTGATTTTCGCCGAAATCCAAAACTGCGGCAACGTCTTTTTTGATTGTGATTGTATCGGTAGTGTCATAGACTTTGACGGTTGCACCCGCGCCGTCAACGTAAATTTTATCTTGACCCGTGCCGCCGTCAACATAAATATTTCCCGCGCCGATTCTTATTTCGTCATTACCTGCGCCGCCGTCAACGTTAATAGTGCCGTTGCCCGTGACGCCCGAAATGTTGATTGTATCGTTGCCGCCGTTGCCTTTTACGTAAGCCGTCAAGTCGGCGCCGATTTCAATGTTGCTGATAGTGATTGTGTCAGCGCCTTCATCGCCTTTAATGTCGAAATTGCCGCCGCTGATTGTCACGTCGCCGATAAAAATATCTTCGTCAATCGTCGTGCCGAGTCCTCTAACCAAAAGCAGACCGCTTGACATTGAAACATCGTTGACTGAAATTTTTTCACTGCCGTTATTAATAACTGTCAAGCCGTTTTCATCAGTTGCAGTTAATTTAACGTCACTGATTGAAATGCTGTCACCTGTGCCGCCTGCCACAAGCAAATTTGCCGCGCCGTTGAAAGAAACATTGTTGACAGAAATTGTTTCGTCGGCAGAGTTCCAATTACCGATTTGAGCAGTATAATTGGTGTTGTCCAAAGTCACGCCGTCAACTGAAATTGTATTATTCGCACCTGCAACGTTGGCAATGGCGAAGTGGGCGCCGGTGCCTTCGGCTTTGAGGTTTTCGGCAAAAAGTTTGTTGCCGTTTCCGTAGCCGAAAGCACTAAATATTCCGTCGTCTTTAACTTCAATATCTTTGACAGAAATTGTATCGTTGCCGTCGTTGCCCGTACCTGCTACAAGCACGCCTTGAGATGAGACTTGAGCGCCATTAACCGAAATATTATCTTCATCGTCTCCGCCATATATTCCGATATATCCTCTACTTTGAACGTCAAGATTTTCAGCCGTGACATTGCCGTTTGCACCTGACATTATATTGGCGTCATGGATTACGGAAATATCGCGCAGATTTTCGGAAGATATTTTTGCAAAGCCACCGTCAAATTGCAACGTCTTGAAAGTTCCGTTTTCAAAGACGGCTTTTAATGTTGTCTGTTGAGAAACGTTGACTTCTTCAATAGTTTTCGTTTCGTTGTCGGAAATTTTTATTTTGATTTTGTAAGGCTTAGCGGACTGCGCAAGCGCGATTGTGCTGTTTTCGGCGTCAAGATAAATTATCGGGACATACTCACCGTTTTTAATTTCGGCAACCTTGACTTCGCCGAAAGCGGAATTTGTAATGTCCTTTATGAAAGTGAGGTCGTCACCTTCGATTGTACCTGCAAATTTGCTTGTAATATTTAAGTTATTGTCGCTGACGGTGAAAGTTGCGTCGCCTTGCGCAGATTTAACCGTTACAGATTTTTCGCCGAGCTTGATTACCGACGTTGCATTTTCCGTGACTGTGATAACGTCGTCGGCGCCCGCCTCAACCGTCGTACCTGCGCCGCTTACCGTGATATTGTCGCTTGAACTATCCGTTACATATTTTTCAATGTAATTCCCGTTTTCGTCGTCAACATAATCCAAAAAGCCGCCGCCGCTTACATAAACATTGCCGCCGCCTACGCTGATTTTACCGAAACCCATTCCGCCTTCAATCGTGACAACACCCGCACCGCTGATACTTGCCACGTTGATAACGTCGTTATCGCAACCGCCAAAAATTTTTACGTCGGCATTTTCGGCAACAGTTAAGCCGTTTACAAAAATTATATGGTCGCCGTAATAATTTTCCGATTGCCCGATTTCAACAAAAGAGCCGCTGTTCGCCGTCAAACTCGTTGCGGTAATTTTGCCGTTTCCGTAAGCGTGAAGAGTGCTTTGAGCGTTTATAACAACGTCTTCAAGTTCTATGACGTTATCGCCGCCGCTGCCGTCTATGTTCAAGCGGTTTGACTCTGAATAAATCGTAGTTGATTCAGCACCCGCGAGAGTTGCACCGGAAATTGTTGCGTGACTGATTTTAATATGGTCTGCGTCGTATTCGCCGTCAATATCGAAATTGCCGCCGTTGATTGTGATATTGTTGAAAGTAACGTCGTCATCGCCGCCGTTGCCTTTAAAATTAAATTCAGGTCGCGTGTAATTGTAATTTTTGCCGTCCGCTCCGAGTGACGCGCCGCTTTCCGAATATTCATAGAAAGAAGATTGAAGAATTACGCCGTTAATCGTCAAGTTGTCCGCGTCACTTGAACCGCTGACACTTGCTCCCGAGTAATCTGCATTTTTGGGCGATATGATTAAATTGTTAATGGCGGAGTTATCGGCGGCGGGAATATTGACGTAACCTTTGACGACTTCCAATCCTTTGTATGTGCCGCCGGCGAAGTTTGCTTTTATTGTGGCGTCGCCGTATTCGGCTTTTGCAAACCAAATCGTTTCAACGACATTGCTGGAACTGTCTTTGACTTGAATGGTTTTTGTATTGCCGTTTGCTATTATTCCCGTGTAATTATTTTCGGCGTCAAGCGTCAAGCCGTCCAACTCAACAGTTGCGTCGATTGTGAAAGTTGTGGCCGTCGAACCTTCGGGAACTTTGAAAATATATTCGCCGTCACTTTTGGTGAGTGAAGTTTTTCCAATTCTCAAATCTGTTAAGTTGTAGCCGCGTGTCAAGGAAAGTTTTATTGATTCGCCGTCGCCGATATATGTTTTATCGTAAGTTAAGGTTACGCCGTCAGCGCCCGTGACATTGCCGAAATTAATTTGGTAACCTTTTTTAGCGCCGTCAACATCTTCACCCGTCGAAATATTTTCTTTACCGACGCCGCCCGTTGCACAATCTCCGCCGTAATAGTTATTGCCTGAAATACTTAAGCCGTTAGTGTTGCCGATAATGCCGCCGATATAAGATTGATTATCGCCCGTACCCGTGACGTTGCCGCCGTTGTAACAATTTTCAACATAGCCATCATTGTCAAGTTTTCCGACGATACCGCCGACTTCACTTGTACCCGTGACAACGCCGCTGTTTGTGCAATCGGTAATTCTTTTGTCAAAGCTTGTGTAACCGTAGCCCGAAATGCCGCCAACGTTGCTTAAACCTGTTATGTTGCCGCTGTTCGTGCAATTTTTGATACCTTTATCGCCGTAGCCCGTGACAGAATTGCTTGAACCCGCGATACCACCTACTTTTGTTGAAAGTGGTGCGCTGATGTTTGCGGTGTTCGTGCAGTTTTCTATAAAGCCCGCATCAATTCCCGCAATACCGCCGACAACCTCTTTTGCCGTTTCAACAGTAATTGCGGCGGCGTTGGTGCAATTTTTAATCGTACCGTCATTTGTTCCCGCGATACCGCCGAATTTTTCTTGGTAATTCACCTCCGCCGTTACGGTTGATTCAACGCTACAGTTTTCAATAGTTCCCGAGTTGAGAGAGACTATTCCTCCCGAATAAAGATCATTGTTGCTTATAGTACTGTCTGCGATGTGAAGATTTTTAATCGTGCCTTTGTTATTGCCGAACAATGTAGATTTAAGACCGCGAATTGTTTTACCGTCGCCGTCAAAAGTGCCGTTAAAATATGATGGGGTATCGGTATAAGGGTAACCTATCATCAAGTCACTACTGCTGATTTCAATGTCTTTGGCAAGCTTGAAATATTTTCCCTCGTAACGCTCAACGCCTCTTTTTACGTTGTGCGCAATTAATTTCAAGCCATCTTCATCGATGATTAAGTACGGATCATCTTCAGTGCCGCTACCCGTCCAAACTTGTTTCAAATCCGCCGTAATTGTCAAGACGTTATCTGTTATCTTGGCTTTGTTCAAGAGAATATGAGTATTGTCATCATAAGCGGCAGAAATTGGCTTTGAAAACTGTACATTTGAAATTGCATAACCAGCTGGCGTGGCAAGATTGATATACTGCGATGTATCCGCTTTGACAAAGAAAGTGTTACCGTTTTGGAAAAAGGTCTCTTTGATTGAAACGTTATCTGGCAAAGTCACCGCGATTATATTTGAACCTTTGAAGGCTGTATCGGCAACCGTGAAATTTTTCGCTTTAATGTTGATTGAATCAAAACTGATACCGTCAAAAGCATTTGCGCCGATATGCGTAACGCCTTCGCCTATATGAAGTTTTTTAATATTTCCCTTTTGATTTTTAATTTCATCGGGTCTGTTATCGGCTGATTCAAAGTCAGTCATTGCGCCGTTGCCGAAAATTACGAGATATTCATAAGAATCGGTTGTGCCGCCGAGATCTCCCAAATAATACGTCAAGCCTTTGCCGATAACGTTTACAGCTTCGGTTTGCGTGACTGTATCTGTAATTGTAATGTCGCCGGAAATGTTGCTTACCAAAGTAATGCCTTGTCCGTCATAATCAAAAGTTGAAGTGCCTCCGCTTACTTGTTGACTGTTTGAAGGTCTGTAGCCGCTGATGAAAGCATAATTAAGCTTGTCGCCGCTGATGTAAGCTTTAACGCCGCTGTCGTTGTTTTCAGTACTGCCCGAAAATAAAATGTGACCTTCAATCGGCATTGCGTGTACCGGCAACTGAACGGTTTTAATCATTGTTCCCGTGAAAGCGCCGTCGCCGACTTCTCTTTGGATACTGCCTTCAATGTAAAATTTATCTGCAGGAACGTTGCTCAAATCTTTGAAAGCGTTTGCGCCGATTTTCGTAACGTTGGCGTAAATCTCAACGTTTTTAATTTCGTCTTTGTAAGCATACCAAGCGGGCGGCGTTTCGTCCGAGTAATCGTCCATAGCGCCGTTACCCGCCGTTCCGATTGAAAGGGTTTTGTTATCGGCGTCATATTCCCAAACCAGGCCGCTTGCAAAAGTTCCCTTGATAAACGGAGCTATAACATCCGACAAATCCAAAGTTTCGCCGCTGTTCCCCGCCGTAAAAGTATAACTGCCGTCATCGTTTACAGTCGCCTCATCAGTTTTGAGGTTGAAAAGTTTTCTGTTTTCGCCGTTAATGCTGACGGTAAAAGTATCGCCGGGATTGATAAAAAGTCTGCCTTCATAATTTGTGCCGTTGCCCGTCACGACAACATTTTCATCTGTAGGCAAAATAATTTGATATGTGCCGCCCGCCGAAAAAGTTTTGCTGACCGTACCCGTTGCGGCGGGATTGGTAATTTCAAAAACGTTTGCGATTTTATTTGCAAAAATTACGCAGTTATAAATCGTGCCGACGTTGTCACCCGAGATATTGCCGAAGTAACCGCAATTATTTTTTTCGTTGAAAGTAAGCGTTGCCGACGTTGCACAGTCTTT
>CAMJAZ010000134.1 GCA_946403735.1 uncultured Selenomonadales bacterium | reverse complement strand
AAATTCTAAATTTGAATTTATATTTTTATTTTAAATTTTTTAAAGTTTCAAGCCACACAATTAAAACTGAAATGTCTGCAGGAGATACGCCAGAAATACGGCTAGCTTGACCGATTGAACGCGGACGCATTGCAGATAATTTTTCCCGCGCCTCAACACGCAAATTTTTCATAGCGTTGTAATCAATATCGCTGGGCAAAAGTTTATTTTCAAGAGTTTCAAATTTTTTCGCCTGTTCAAGTTGCTTTTTAATGTAGCCTTCGTAAAAAAAAGAAATTTCAACCTGCGCGGCGGCAACATCAGAAATTTTCGGAACGTCAAAAATTTTTTCAAGCTTAGCATACGTGACATTGGGACGGCGTAAAAGTTCAGCAAGCGGCATTACGTTATGAATTTCATCAATTCCCGCGTCGCTAAGTTTTTGATTTACTTCAGCATTTGGCGTAATTTTATTTTCCGTCAAAAATTTTGTCGCCGTCTCAATTTCGTTAAGCTTACGTTCAAACTTTTCCTTACGTTCGGCAGACGCTAAACCAATTTTTATAGCGTACGGCGTCAAGCGTAAATCGGCGTTATCTTGGCGAAGTAGCAAGCGATATTCAGCGCGTGAAGTCATCATCCTGTACGGTTCATTAGTCCCCTTCGTGACAAGGTCGTCAATCAGCACGCCGATATAACTTTCAGACCGTTTCAAAATTAATGGCTCAAATTTTTTTACAAGCGACGCCGCATTTATCCCAGCAATTAAACCTTGTGCCGCCGCCTCTTCGTAACCTGAAGTTCCATTAGATTGACCAGCTGAAAAAAATCCTGCGATATTTTTAAATTCCAACGTTGGCTTAAGTTGCAACGGGTCAATGCAATCATATTCAATCGCGTAGCCGTGCCGCATAATTTTTGCGTGTTCAAGTCCAGGTATCGTATGCAAAAATTCAATCTGCACATCAGCAGGCATACTTGTTGACATTCCTTGCACATAATATTCTTGCGTGTTCAAACCTTCTGGCTCAAGGAAAAGTTGATGACGTTCCTTGTCGGGAAAACGAATAATTTTTGATTCAATCGACGGACAATAGCGCGGTCCAATACCTTCAATAATTCCATTAGCCATAGGTGCGCGATGAAGGTTGCGGCGTAAAATTTCGTGCGTCGTTTCATTCGTGTAGGTCAAGTAGCAACAAACTTGATTGACAGGCGGCGTTTCCGTCATAAATGAAAAATTTTGCGCAGGTTCATCACCGCGTTGAATTTCAGTTTTATCAAAATCAATCGTTCTAGCGTCGACCCGCGCAGGTGTACCCGTTTTAAAGCGCATAAGTTTAACGCCCAAACTTTTAAGCGAATCTGTAAGCTTAAGCGCGGCGCGTTGACCATTGGGTCCGCCGTCGAAAATACTTTCGCCGATAATAATTCTGCCACCAAGATAAGTTCCCGACGCCAAAATTACCGCATCAGCTAAAAAAGTTTCGCCCGTCTCACAAGTCACGCCGACAGCTTTATCATCCACGACTAAAATTTTTTCAATCAGCAACTGTTTTACGTCAAGATTTTCTGTATTTTCGCAGGTGAATTTCATGGCGGCTTGATAAATTTTTTTATCAGCTTGAGCGCGTAACGCTTGAACTGCAAAACCTTTGCCAACGTTCAACGTGCGAAATTGAATACAAGTTTTATCAGCGGCAATTCCCATTTCACCGCCGAGCGCGTCAATTTCACGTACCAGATGACCTTTCGCGGGTCCACCGATTGACGGATTGCAAGGCATCATTGCCAAATTTTCCAATGACAAAGTCGTCAACAAAGTTTTACAGCCTAAACGCGCCGCCGCTAATGCCGCCTCAATTCCAGCGTGTCCTGCACCAATTACAACCACTTCGTATTTATCAGCTACAAACATTTTTCTACCCTATTTCATTAAAAATTTTTCGCCAATTATAAAATATTTCGCCAAAATTTGGAAGGCTAAAAATTTTTCTACTCATTAACATTTTTGAACTTGGCGCGTATAATAGGCAGAAATAAAAAATTCCAAAGAAATTTTGAAAGGAAGTTATAAAAATGTTAGAAAAAATTTTGAAAGATGAATCCTTGAGTATAGAAGAACTTGACAACGTTGCAGGCGGTTCTTGGGGCGAAAGTGTTGGAGATTTTATGAACTCTTTTGAAAGAAAAATTCCAGGCTTTGACAAAATCAATCCGAATTCCAGTGAAGGCGCAATTTATATGTTAAAAAACTGGACTGAAGGCGATAATATAGTTGGCAAGCTGAAAAATATGTTCGCAAGTTACGGAATCGAAATGACTTACAACGGCAAACCTTTTGACAATAATATTTACAGCTACAAAGGCAAGCAAATTTCTCAAGATGAAGCGTGGAAAATTATTGACGGAAAATAATAAAAAAATTTAAAATTACTCCCTCTAAGTAAAAAATCCCTTCGACTTAGTCGTTGAGATTTTTTTATTTGACAGGTTGCGTAAAATTTTTTAAAATTTGTCAAGGTGATTAAATGGACGTAAATTATGAACTCTGAGATTTAAAATTTGTTTGGGACAGTGAAAAAGCTAAAATTAACAAACAAAAACACAAGGTAAGTTTTGAAACGGCGGCGCGTGTTTTTCTTGACGATAATAATCTTGATGATTATGATGAATTTCACAGCGACTTTGAAGATAGAAATAAAATTATAGGTATGGTAGGAAATATTTTAACAGTAATTTATACATAACGTGAGGATAGGACAAGAATAATTTCAGCGCGACGTGCAAATAAAAAAGAAACGGAGGATTATTATGAACAATTTAGTTAAAAATATTCCACCATTAACTACAGAGCAACTTTTAGAAATTGAAGAACTTTCTAAAATGACTGATGAAGACATTGATTACAGCGATATTCCGCCACTTACTGACGAAGAACTTGCGCGAATGAAAGAAAATCGACGCCGTAGAAAAAATTTGAAAAACGTTGCAAGCTAAAATAAAAATAAAAAATCCCTTCGATACGTCGGAGGGATTTTTATTGCTTATAAAGCTAAGAAATAATTTTTGATAAGCTTGTAATGCTTTAATCTACGTGTTAAAATTCACTTGCTAATATTGTTCGGACTTTATTTTTTTGTTGTCAAAATTTAATTTTCCTTATCAATGCGGAGGTGCTTTTTTTGTTAAGAAGTGAACAACGAAGTGATTTAAAGCTACAGATAATTCCACTTGGCGGACTTGGCGAAATAGGCAAAAATATGACTGTGATTCGTTGCGGTGATGAAATGCTTTTAATTGATGCGGGCTTAATGTTTCCAGAAAATGATATGCTGGGCGTTGACCTTGTCATACCCGATATTTCATACATACTGGAAAATGAACACTGTTTAAAGGCAATTATTCTGACGCACGGTCACGAAGATCACATTGGCGCGTTGCCGTACATTCTCAAGCAACTTTCCGTTCCAGTTTATGGTACGCGATTGACGCTTGGAATTTTGGAAGGTCGATTGAAAGAAAACGGCGTCGACTCTGGCAATTTGCGCGTAGTTGCAGCTGGTGAAATTATATCGATTGGCTGTTTCAGCATAGGGTTTATTCGCGTCAACCATTCAATTCCAGATGCTGTTGGACTGTCTATAAAAACGCCGCTGGGAATGATTGTCCATACGGGCGATTTTAAATTTGACTACACGCCTGTTGATGGCAAGATGGCTGACTTTCGCAAGCTTGCTGACTTAGGCAACAAAGGCGTCCTCGTACTTATGGCTGATTCGACAAACGCTGAAAACGAAGGACATACGCCTAGTGAAAAAAATGTTGGAATTGCTTTTAATCGCGAATTTCAACAGGCGCAAGGTAGAATTATCGTTGCAACTTTTTCGTCCAACGTCCACCGAATCCAGCAAGTAATTGATATGGCGGTTAGGTATCGGCGGCGCGTTGCAATTTTGGGACGAAGTATGGTAAACGTCGTGAACATTTCGCTTGAACTCGGCTACATTCACGCACCTGAAGGCGTTATCATTGACGTTGAAGACGTTATGAATTATCCTGCAAACAGAGTTGTCATAATTACGACTGGCAGTCAAGGCGAACCGATGAGCGCTTTAACACGTATGGCGCTTTCTGACCACAGGCAAGTTGACATTATGCAAGGCGATACCGTTATAATTTCCGCGACGCCAATTCCTGGCAATGAAAAACTTGTAGCTAAGACCGTCGATAATCTATTGCGGCTGGGCGCTAATGTCATTTATCAGCGCAAAGACGGGATACACGTTTCAGGTCACGCCTCCCGCGAAGAATTAAAGCTTATGCATAATTTGATACGTCCAAAATTTTTTATTCCAGTTCACGGCGAATTACATCATCTTATTGCACACGCGAAACTTGCTGAAAAAGAAATTGGCATGGCGAAAGATCACATTTTAGTGGGCGAAAACGGCTACATCTTTGAATTTACAAGAGAGCGCGGAAAAATCGTCGGGCGTGTCAACTGGGGCGTCGTAATGGTTGACGGGCTAGGCGTAGGTGACGTTGGGAATATCGTACTTCGTGACAGGCGGCAACTTTCGCAGGACGGAATTTTAATTGTCGTCATCACGATTAACAGGTACACGGGAAAAATTGTTGCAGGTCCTGACATTGTTTCACGCGGCTTTGTCTATGTTCGCGAATCGGAAGAGCTTATGGACGGCGCGAAAATGCGAGTTACTCAAGTTCTACAACTTTGCGCGGAAGCACAAATTACAGATTGGTCGACGATTAAAATTAACGTAAAAGACACATTATCGCAGTATCTGTTCGACCAAACTAGAAGGCGTCCGATGATTTTACCGATTATTATGGAAGTTTAACTTCTCTAGAAATTTTCAATTTGAATTTAAAAATTTTTGAACCTAAAAAATTTGCCCTAAGCTTAAATGCTAGGGCTTTTATTAATTAAGAATTATATTTTATTCAGCTATTAATCTGCATGGAATTTAATCTCACGCCGATAAATGCCGCCGCTAAAGTTTTCATCACGCCGCCTAGTATGAACGGCAACACCGCCATTGAAAACGCTTGACCTATTGAAACTTCCATGACTAGGTACATTGAGATTAAGCCACCGATATACGTTATTGGCGTTGCCGTCAACAAATCCGCGATAACGTAGCGCTTGAAATTTGGCGTCGAACCTTTAACCGCGCTTAAAACTGGATAGCTTATCAGCCACGCTAAAATAAATCCGCCTGTCGGTCCAAAAAGTTTTCCAACTCCTGACGTTCCCCCTGCAAAGACTGGCATTCCTGCCGCACCCAGCAAAATGTAAATTAAAATTACCGTGAAAGTTTGTCGTGGCGTCAAAATAAATGCCATCAAACTCAATACCAAAGTCGACGCCGTAACTGGCGCTGGCGTAAATGGCAACGGAAATGAAATGTACGCCGCCGCACAACATAACGCTACGCACATTGACATTTTCGTCAAGTCAACTGTTTTGATTTTTTCTGTTTCAAATGCTTTCATTAAGTTCCCTTCCTCTGCGTCATCTAAAAATTTTCTTCGTGAGCATTATAAAAAAAGTGTTCGTCAACGTCAACAATAAAAACGGTTACTAAAAATTTTGAGCGGAAAAATTTTTCACTTGACGTAACGGGTAATAATTGGGAAAATATGAAGGATTTTAAAATTTCGCGGCGAAAAGTGAAAATTATCTTGAAAGAATTATTTATAATCTGTAGCAAAATTTTTTAATAGGAGGTTTTAAAATGATTGAACTTACAAGGTTTAATTCTGAATCAAAAAAAATGGGCAAGTTTA
>CAMJAZ010000133.1 GCA_946403735.1 uncultured Selenomonadales bacterium | reverse complement strand
AGCGGCGACGCTGGCATTTATGGTATGGCGGGGCTTTTAATCGAAATGATTTTGAACTTGCCAGAAAATCTTCAACCGAAATTTGAAGTTGCGGCAGGAGTATCTGCGCTAAATTCTGCGGCGGCAATTCTCGGCGCTCCACTTATGCACGACTTCGCCGTTATCAGCTTAAGCGATTGGTTGACGCCTTACGAACTTATTAAAAAGCGCGTGGCATTGGCGGCGGAAGGTGATTTTGTAATTGCGCTGTTCAATCCGAAAAGTAAAAGTCGGGTTACGTACATTGACGAAGTGCAGAAATTTTTGTTGAACTTCCGCGCAGAAAATACGCCCGTCGGTATCGTCACTAATGCTGGGCGCATTGACGAACGAAAAATTATTTCGACGTTGAAAGATTTTACACGCGAAGAAATAAATATGTTCACGCTAGTTTTAGTTGGCAATTCAAAAACTTTCGTCAAGTCAAATTTTATGGTGACGCCGCGCGGCTACAACTTTTAATTTAGTTAGTAGTAATTAATTCTACATTCTTAATTCTTAATTAAACATGGGGTGAGTTATGGAAACAGACACAAAAATTTTAAACGCTGAAAATGACGAACAAATTTTAGACAAGCCGCGAATTATCATCGTGACTGGCATGAGCGGTAGCGGCAAAACTCAAGCTTGCCGATTCCTTGAAGACTTAGGATATTTTTGCGTAGACAATCTGCCGCCAATTTTAATTCCTAAGTTCGTGGAACTTTGCGCACACGCCGTAAATAGTGTTAGTCACGTCGTCTTTGTCGTCGACACGCGCAGCCGTGAATTTTTCGACACGCTTTTACAAGTGCTTGAAGATATGGACAAAAATGATCGCGACTATGAATTAATTTTTATGGATGCTTCAGACGATACGATTATTCGCCGTTATAAAGAAACGCGCAGAAGTCATCCAATGGCGCCTGCAACCAGAATTTCTGACGGTGTTGCAAAGGAACGGGCACGGCTTGAAAGTGTACGCGGCAAGGCTACTTATATTATTGACACGTCGAACTTGACGAAAGCTGATTTGCGTGAAAAAATTCGTCGGCTATTTGGTATTCATGAAGGCGACGAAATGAATATCTCCGTTTTATCTTTCGGCTTTAAATACGGAATGCCGCTTGACGCTGACTTGGTGTTGGACGTTAGATTTTTGCCGAATCCATTTTATATTGAGTCAATGCGCCATAAAAGCGGTGCAGTTCCTGAAGTTGCCGCGTATATTGCAGAAAAGCCCGTTACACAGGAATTTTTGAAACGGCTTGATCCAATGATAGAATTTTTAACGCCGCAATATGTTCGTGAGGGCAAAAGTCAACTTGTGCTAGCTGTCGGCTGTACAGGCGGAATGCATCGTAGCGTTTTCATTGCGAAACATATTTTTGAAATGTTAAAGAAAAAAGGTTACGCCGTAAATCTTGAACACCGTGACTTGATGAAAAATGACGTTAGGGAAGTATAATTTTGCATTACGCATTCCTAATTAAAAAAAGGAGGTGAAAGTTCTGCACCTTTTAAAATGGTTTTATCCCGGAATAAAACTTAAACGCTGGCTATTCGTATTTGCAATCGGCGTCATGATGATAAGTTTCGGCGTCGCGCTTATGCTGAACTATGAATATCTAGGCAAAATCGAAGAAGAAATTTTTCGGCTGGTATATAAATTTTTCGGCAGTTACAATTATGGCGTCGTACTTGTCACGGGCATTTGCATAGTTTTAATTGGCGCGTACATTATGCTTTACTCGACGCGGTCAATAATTCGCTCAATAATCGCCGTAATAATTCCAGATAAAAATACCAAACTGATAGATTTAATTTACCGCGAAAGAAAATTGGGGCGTGGACCTGCAGTAACAGTTATCGGCGGCGGTCACGGTCTATCAGTCCTTCTGCGCGGAATAAAATCTTCAACAAGCAACGTTTCAGCCGTCGTGACAGTTGCTGATGACGGCGGCAGTTCAGGCAGGCTACGTGAGGAGTTGGGAATAATTCCGCCAGGCGATTTGCGAAATTGCCTTGTAGCGCTTGCCGATACCGAACCGCTTATGGAAAAACTTTTTCAATATCGCTTTGAAGGTAAATCGGAACTTGCGGGACATAGTTTTGGAAATTTATTTATTGCGGCGATGAATGAAGTTACTGGCGATATGGAAACGGCGCTGAAAGAATCGTCTAAAGTCTTGGCGGTTAAAGGCAGAGTTATTCCCGCAAGCAAAGAATCTGTACGGCTTGATGCGATTATGACTGACGGAACTGTTGTTGAAGGTGAATCGCAAATTCCAGAGGCTCACAAAAAAATTCGCCGCGTAAAACTTTTTCCGCGCAAAGTTGAAGCCGTTCCAGCCGCTATTGAAGCAATTGAAAATGCCGACGCTATTATTTTGGGACCTGGCAGTTTGTACACTAGCATTATGCCGAATCTTTTAGTTGACGGTGTAGCCAGAGCGTTGAGAAATTCAAAGGCGATTAAAATTTATATTTGCAACGTTATGACACAGCCTGGTGAGACGGATAAATATTCGGCGTCTGCACACGCTAAGGCGATATTGGATCACGTAGGCAAAGGCGCTATCGATTACGTTTTGGTGAACTCCGCACCAATTCCGCAAGATTTTTTACAGTCAACTAAGGCAACGCCTGTTGAAGTGGACGAAGATAAAATTAACGCGCTCGGTATGGGAATTGTTAAAGCCGATTTAATAAGCGATACTGACGCTGGACGACACGATCCCGATAAACTTTGTAAGGCTGTTATAAAGATGATTTATGAACTTGGCAAAAAAATTTAGCGATAAGCTTTATCAAATTGTTCCTTCTGCCGATTAAGTGGAAGGAAATTTTTTTTTAGCGTAGAAATGGAAGTTGGGATTTTTTGTAGAATTTATTTAAGGAAGGTGGTTTTATGCTTGAACAAATAATGAACTCGTCCAATTTTAATTACTTGGCGCGTGGCATGACGGCGGCGACCATGCGGCAGGAAGTAATTTCCCACAATATTGCTAACGTCAACACGCCGAATTACCGTAAAACTGCTGTTGAGTTTGAGGAACTTTTAGCTAAAGAAATTTACGGCGAAGATACGGGCGGCAAGTTGCAAATGGTTCGTACCAAAGATGCGCACTTGCCAGCGGTTAATAAACCTGTTCACGCTGTGCCGACAATGGTTGAGGACAATACAACGATTATGCGCGAAGACAATAACAACGTCGACATTGATATTGAAATGGCTACGCTGTTAAAAAATCAGATGTATTACAATGCGTTGGCAACTCAAATGCGCGGTTACGTAAACAAAGTTCGTAGCGTCATTACCAGCGGACAAAGCTGATTGAATTAAGAATTATGAATGAAGAATTAAGAATTTTACAAGCTACAGGCTACAAGCTACTAGCTAAAAAGAATTAAGAATTAATTCAAGCTAAAATAGGTGAAAAATTATGAGTATGTTTATGGGAATTGATACGGCGGCATCAGGATTGACTGCTGAACGTCTTAGAATGGACGTAATTTCAAACAATATCGCCAACGCCAACACTACACGTACTGCAAATGGTACGGCTTATCGTCGCCGTTTCGTCGTATTCAGCCCGCGTGATCGTCAAGCTGAATCTTTTGAACAAACTTTATCGAAGGCTACAAGTGGTAAAAAAACTATCGGCGAAGGCGTTCGCGCAGTTGCCATTATGGAAGATCAACAACAAGGTCCGCTTGTCTATGAACCAGGTCATCCAGACGCTAACGCCGAAGGTTACGTTGAAAAGCCAAATGTTAATATCGTCACTGAAATGGTCGATATGATAACAGCTCATCGTGCCTACGAGGCAAATACTACGACGATTAATGCCGCTAAGGCTATGTTTAATAAAGCGCTGGAAATTAGCGGCTAACGTCTACAAAATTTTCTGCACTTATCAAATATCCTTGACGCTACTTGAAAAGTTAGCG
Organism: uncultured Selenomonadales bacterium; assembly: GCA_946403735.1. Classification (GTDB taxonomy): domain Bacteria; phylum Bacillota; class Negativicutes; order Selenomonadales; family Selenomonadaceae; genus Quinella. Next base: position 1,828 of record CAMJAZ010000133.1, on the reverse strand, counting down.
TATAATTCATTCAGATTTTTTACAGATTATAAACTGCCGCGATTTTTTATTTTCAACAAATTTTTTGTGGAAATAATTTTGTCACGTGTTATAATTGACGGCGGTTAAATATTTTTAGGCGGTTTGTCAATTTAGATTTAGACGGGGAAGGTGATGGAATGGAAATAGCACCGCTTGAAATGACGCCCGTAAAAATGAGTGCGCGTAGTCACTTGGGAGAAACAAAAGTCGAAGAGCCTACAAAAAGTTTCGGCGAAGTGCTTACAGACGCACTAAAAAAGACGAACGAACTTCAACTTACATCAGACAAGTTGAACGCCGCATTGGCAGCAGGCAGAATCGAAGACGTTTCGCAAGTAATTGTTGCGGGACAAAAAGCCGATTTAGCCTTGCAACTTACACTTCAATTAAGAAACCGCGCTACTTCCGCATATCAGGAAATTATGCGAATGCAGGTTTAGTCACGGGAAAGCTTCAGGTATCTGTACAGGGAAGGAAAACACCTGAAAGCTGATCACAGGCTGTTCGAAAGGACTGAGTTTATTTGGCAGCTTGGAAAGAGCGATTCCTAGAACTGTGGAACAGGTACACGAAAACACAGCGCGCCATAGGAATAGGCGTCATTGTCGCCATATTAGCAGCAATTTTAGGAATCAGTTTTTGGTATGGCAGTAAGCCCGATATGGTGCCACTGTACACCAACCTTGAAACAAAAGACGCTGGCGACGTTGTGAATAACCTGCGCGAATCAGGCGTTCAGTACCGTATAGAAGAAAACAAACGCGGCACGACTGTCTATGTTCCAGCTACTCAAGTGCATGATGTACGGCTTGAACTTGCCTCCGCTGGTCTTCCTCGTGGCAATAAAGGATTTGAACTCTTCGACGACAGCAAGCTTGGCGTTACAGAATTTCAAAATAGAATTAATTATATTCAAGCGTTGCAGGGCGAATTGACACGTACCATTGAACAAATTGATGCAGTTCAAAAAGCGCGTGTCCATATTGTTTTACCAGAAGATAGCCTTTACAAAAAAAATGAAAAGCCAGCTACCGCGTCAATTATGCTGATACTTTCGCGTAGTGTTCAACTTACACCCGCTGAAGTTAAAGGCATTGTCAATTTAGTTGCACATAGCGTTCAAGGACTTACTCCCGAAAATATCACTATCGTTGATGAGGCAGGCAACATTCTAAACGAAAATGAATCAGATGACGCCTTAGCACAACAACAGCGAAATAATTTAAAGGCGCTCAATCAAATTGAAATGACGCGCAAAGTTCGCGATAATATCCAGCAAAATATTCAGACGTTACTTGATAATTCGTTGGGACGCGGTCAAGCTTTTGTACGTGTAAGCGTTGAACTTGATTTTGATGAAAGGCAGACTGATCGTCAAACTTTCACGCCGGTTGTTGATGAAGCTGGAATTATCAGAAGTCAACAAGATGTAAGTGAAACGTACAGTGGGCGTTCAAATATGCCAGGCGGTCCTGCAGGTGTACAAGGCAATGTTCCTGGCTACGTCGCTGAAGATAGAAACGCTAACGCCGATTATGAGCGCAAAGAGTCTACTAAAAATTATGAAGTCAATGAAGAAAATCAGAAAATTGTATCGTCGCCAGGCTCGATTAGCCGCTTGACTGTTGCAGTTTTGGTAAATGATACGATAACTGATGCACAAAGAGAAAATTTATTGCGCGTCGTAAGTTCTGCGGCTGGTATCAATGAAACGCGCGGCGATGTCATTTCAGTTGAACCTATGCCGTTTAGCACTGAAGCGCGTGACAGAGAGGCTGCAGCTGAAGCGGCTGAACAGAAACGTCAA
>CAMJAZ010000132.1 GCA_946403735.1 uncultured Selenomonadales bacterium | reverse complement strand
CCAGCCGTCATTGCAAGGCGAAGGTCGGAGTCAATGTTAATTTTGCAAACTGCCGATTTAGCCGCTCTGCGGAGTTGGGCTTCAGGAATACCTACAGCGTCACTAAGTTTGCCGCCATTGTCATTGATGATTTTGACGTACTGCGGAGCTACTGAAGATGCGCCGTGCAGAACAATCGGGAAACCAGGAATTTTCTTTTCAATTTCAGCAAGAATATCGAAACGAAGTTCAGGTGGTTCAAGAACGCCCGTTTCAGGATTGCGGGTGCATTGTTCAGGAGTGAATTTGAAAGCGCCATGACTTGTGCCGATAGCGATTGCCAAAGAGTCAACGCCAGTTTTGCTTACGAACTCTTCAACTTCTTCAGGTTTGGTGTAGTGAGCTTTATCAGCGTCAACGCTAACATCATCTTCAACGCCAGCCAGCTGTCCAAGTTCAGCTTCAACAACTACGTTATGGGCGTGCGCGTACTCAACAACTTCCTTCGTCTTTGCGATATTTTCTTCAAAGGAATAATGTGAGCCGTCAAACATAACAGAGGTGAAACCGTCATCGATACAAGATTTGCAGGTTGCGTAGTCAGGACCATGATCCAAATGCAACGCGATCGGAATGTCGTTGACTTCGAGAGCTGCACGGACGAGATGAACGAGATAACGGGAATTTGCATATTTCCTTGCGCCTGCCGAGCACTGAAGAATAACTGGGGAATTGAGCTCCGCCGCTGCGCTAGTAATACCCTGTACGATTTCCATATTGTTCACGTTGAACGCGCCGATTGCAAAGCCGCCTTCGTGAGCTTTTTTGAACATAGCAGTAGTTTTAATTAACGGCATAACATTACCTCCCAAAAAAATATCACAAAACTTTGGAATTTAATCCACAAAAATTATGGCGTTATTTTAGCACAAACTCTTTTCAACTTGCAATAAGCAATTTAAAAATTTTTTGACAATTTTTCCGTCTTAAAAATTTATGAAAATTTTTCCTTAAATTTTACAATCCAACATAACATTAAAAATTTTTCCGATTTACAAGTTGACGTTGGATAATTTGACAGATATAATTCAGATGTATTTATTTTTTCCAATCTAGGCGGTAAGTGAATTTTTTGTCAATCAAATGTAAATTTGGAATTATTTTTCGTTGTGTGCAAAAAAAATTCACAAATCGCTGAGTAGTATGTTTTTTTATATGTTAAGGAGGTTATCTCGATGAAAAACATACGCATCAGTAGCCCGCTTAACGGTACGTTGATCCCATTAAATGAGGTCGACGATCCCGTATTTGGCGGCGGCGCAATGGGACGTGGCGCGGCAGTAAAAAATCCTGAAGGAAAAGTTTACGCGCCGTTCGACGGGGAAATTACTGTTTTTTTCCCAACTCATCACGCTATCGGGCTTAAATCCAATGACGGCATTGAACTTTTGATTCACGTCGGCATGGATACTGTCAAGCTCAACGGTGAATGTTTCTCGCCAAAAGCAGAGGCGGGCGACAAAGTTAAACGCGGTCAGCTTTTGTTGGAGTTCGACCCCAAAGGTATTACTAAGGCTGGTTATCAAACTACAACGCCTGTTGTCGTCACCAATCATCAAGATTTCGGCGACATTACCTTTGAATTGAACAATCAGTCCATTACGTCAAAAGCTCCTGCTGAAGAGGCTTCTTCTGCTGGTCCAGTTGAAGATGACGACGTCATTAAACAATTTGCGGGCTTGCCAGATGCAGAACGTGTTGCTAAGTCGATTATGCATTACGTCGGCGGTCCTGATAACGTTCGTACTGCTGAACACTGCGCAACGCGTCTTCGTCTTATCGTCAACGATAAATCTAAAATTCAAGAAAAGAAAATTGAGAATATCGAAGGCGTTAAAGGTCAATTCTTCGCGGCTCAACAATATCAAATCATCTGCGGTACTGGTTTTGTTGATAAAGTTACGGAAGAATTTATCAAGCTGAAACCTTCACTTGCTGGCGGCGGCGGTAAAGAGGCTGCCTACGCTGAAATGAGCTTAGTACAGAAAATTTCCCGTACACTCGGCGACGTTTTTGTACCAATCATTCCAGTCCTTGTTGCAACAGGTCTTTTCATGGGTCTTCGTGGCGCTATGCTGTCACTTGGTAGCGAATGGGATCCTACATTCTTATTGATGACGCAGGTATTGACGGATACTGCGTTTGCATTCCTGCCCGCGTTAGTTTGTTGGTCGACGATGAATAAATTCGGCGGCACTGCAGTTATTGGTATCGTTTTAGGTTTAATGTTAGTATTTCCAGGTTTGCCTAACGCTTACGTAGTCGGTGGCGCGGCAAATGAACTTGCTGAAAAAGGTTTAACGTGGATTGAGGCATACGCATTACCTGAATACGCTGGCAAAGTTCCGATTCCGTTGGATTTGGGCATTGTAACTATTCCGCTTGTCGGCTATCAAGGTTCAGTATTACCAGCACTCGTACTTGGTATTTTCGCGGCTAAACTTCAACATTGGCTGAAAACTTTCATTCCTGATATGATTGACTTAATCGTCACGCCGTTCCTTACGTTGACAATTTCAATGGCGCTTGGTTTCTTGGTAGTTGGACCTATCATGCACGGTCTTGAACAAATCGTTTTCGGCGCTGTACAATCATTCTTAGGCATTCCAGTTCTTGGCGGTCTCGTCATTGGTGGTTTGCAACAAGTTATCGTCGTATTTGGTGTTCACCACGTATTCAGTGCATTGGAAATTTATCTCCTTAGCACACAAGGTTCTGACCCATTCAACGCGATTATCACTTGCGCAACGATTGCACAAGGTGGCGCGGCATTGGCAGTTTCCCTTAAAACTCAAGATCCTAAAAAACGTGCTCTGTACATCTCCTCAACAGTTCCTGCATTCTTGGGAATTACCGAGCCTGCAATTTTCGGTATCAACCTCCGTCTCTTGAAACCGTTCATTTTCGGTTGCTGCGGCGGTGCAGTTGGTGGTGCATTGTCAAGCTTTATGGGACTTGCTGGTACTGGTATGGGCATCACAGTTTTGCCTGGTATGTTGCTGTATATGAATGGACAGATTCTGCAGTACATAATAGTCAACGTGATTGCTTGTGCCGTAGGTTTTGCGCTTACGTACATGCTCTTCAAGTCAGAAGAATAATTTCAAGCGGCGGGAAGTTCGATAACTTTTCGCTGATTGCATAAAATTTTTAGCCGTTACAAAATGTAGCGGCTATTTTTTTCACTTTTAACAAAAATATTTTCAAAAAATTTTTCAGATAATTTGAAGGTACAAATAAATTATCCTAGAATAAAAAAAACATATTTCAAAGAAAGGAGAAATTTTTTTATGGCATTTCCGAAGAATTTTTTGTGGGGTGGCGCGACTGCTGCTAATCAATGCGAAGGTGCGTACCTTGAAGACGGCAAGGGGCTTTCAGTTCCAGATATGTTGTTAGGTGGCGACGTGAACACACCGCGTACTTTTTGCCCGACCATTGAAAAAAATCGTTTTTATCCGTCACACGAAGCGATTGACATGTACCACCACTACAAGGAAGATATTGCACTGTTCGCTGAAATGGGCTTTACCTGTTATCGCTTTTCAATCAACTGGGCTAGACTTTTTCCCAACGGTGACGACGCTGAACCAAATGAAGCTGGATTGAAATTCTATGACAATCTCATTGACGAATGCAAGAAACACGGCATTGAACCGTTAATCACTCTTTGCCATTATGAAATTCCTTGGGCTATTGTCACGAAGTACAAGGGCTTTTACAATCGCAAAACTATTGACCTTTTCGTCAAGTACGCTACAACTTGCTTTAATCGCTGGAAAGATAAAGTCAAATATTGGCTGACGTTCAACGAAATTAATATGACGTTAATGGAAAAACAAATGGGCAACCTTTACGGCGTCGGCGTCCTGCAAGATGAAGATTTAAAACGTACCGAGCCTTGCAAGTTTCCAGAAATGATTGACGTTCCACAACAGCGCGTTGAAGCTCTTCACAATGAATTTGTTGCCTCCGCTAAAGCAGTTATCGAAGGTCACAAAATTAATCCTGACTTTATGATTGGCAATATGATTTGTCACATAACCTGGTATCCATTGACGCCTAATCCTAAAGATATTCTTGAAGACCAAAGACGCGACCATTTCTGCAACGATCTTTGCGGTGATGTTCAAGTACGCGGCGCTTATCCTTCCTTTGCAAAAAAAATGTATCAAGACATGGGCATTGATACGGCGTTCATGGACAATGAGGAAGATAAAAAAATTCTCCGTGAAGGTACAGTCGACTTTTACACGTTTAGCTACTATATGTCAAACTGCGTGACGGTTGACCCAAACGCCGAACAGGTTAAAGGCAATATGATGGGCGGCGCTAAAAATCCGTACTTGAAGGCTAGCGATTGGGGCTGGCAAATTGACCCTGACGGTTTACGTTGGACTTTGAATAAGTTGGCGTCACGTTATCCCGACACGCCGATTATGGTTGTTGAAAATGGTTTTGGCGCATTTGATAAAGTTGAAGATAACGGCGCGATTCACGATAGCTATAGAATTTCGTACTTCCGCGAACATATTAAAGCAATGGGCGACGCTGTAAACGACGGCGTACCGCTGATTGGTTACACGACGTGGGGACCGATTGACTTAGTTAGCGCTGGTACTGGACAGTACGCTAAACGTTACGGCTTTATTTATGTTAATCGTCACGACGACGGCACTGGCGATTTTTCGCGCAGTAAAAAAGATTCTTTCTTCTGGTACAAAAAAGTTATCGCGTCCAACGGTGAAGATTTAGAATAGAAGTTAGTAAAAAAATTTTTTATTTTTTTAAATCTACTTTTTCTTTGGCGCAAAGAAAAAGTAGCAAAAAGAAACAGCCCGCTGAAATCGCATCACGCGATTTACGCGGGCGGGCGCTCATCCTTGAGCGCCCTTTTTTAGTGTAAGATAAAAATTTTTTGCACGTGCAAGCTAAAAGTTCAAGCTTCAGTAATTTGGCGGAACTTGTCACCGTAGGCAAGCGCCAAATTTTTTTTCAAGTCAGCAAAATATTCTAAATCAGCGTCGTCAGTAACGTAGCGTTCGGCGGCGTCATTTGCTGTCATCAAAATTTCTACGTCACGAAAGACATCAGCAATTTTTAAATCTGGCAAGCCGTGTTGTGCCTCACCAAAAAATTCACCAGGTCCGCGCAGTTTTAAATCAATGTCAGCCAACTTGAACCCGTCATTAGTTTTTTCCATTGCGCTAAGGCGTTCCTTTGAATGCGGCGCTTTACCGTCGGAAATTAAAATGCAGTACGAATTTTCCGAGCCGCGCCCAACACGTCCCCTAAGCTGATGAAGTTGAGCAAGTCCAAACCTTTCAGCATTTTCAATAACCATAACCGTAGCGTTTGGCACGTCGACGCCAACTTCAACAACCGTCGTCGCTACAAGCAATTTCGTTGTACCTGCGCGGAAATTTTCCATAACTTCATCTTTTTCCTTAGCCTTCATCTTGCCGTGCAAAAGTGCGCAAGGTACGTCGTGGAAAATTCCATTGCTAAGCATTTCGTACATTTCAGTTGCTGGATCAATGTGGCTCATCTTTTCAGATTCACTACGTTCAATCAGTGGGCAGACAACGTAAGCTTGCCGACCTTTTAAAATTTCTTCGCGGACAAAATTATAAATTTTTTCACGTGCGCGAACACTGCGGACAAAAGTTTTAATTGGCTTTCTTCCAGGAGGCAACTCTTTTATTAGTGAAACGTCCAAGTCGCCGTAAACTGTCAAAACCATTGTTCGCGGAATTGGCGTCGCCGTCATGA
>CAMJAZ010000131.1 GCA_946403735.1 uncultured Selenomonadales bacterium | reverse complement strand
TTTACACCTCTACGCTATTTTACCATTTTTTATATTATTCAACACGCCCTAGTTAGGGCGTGTTGAATAATTTATTTTATTTGATAAACTACTTTTCTTTTGGCTCAAAAGAAAAGTAGCAAAAGAAAACATTGCGGCTTTTGTGCGCCTCGCGTTTTACGTTTTAGTAAAAAAACTTTATCACCGCGTACATTTGCTACATTCGCCCTACGTTTCAGCAGGCGCTGGGAAATGCTGCTAGCTACCTTTATTTTTCATTACGAATTACGCATTCCTAATTGAAATAGCGTTTGCATGAGCGGTTAAACCTTCGACGTTGGCAAGCTTTATAATATCGTCAGCAACATTTTGTAAATCTTGGCGCGAATATGAAATTAAACTCGTGCGTTTTAAAAAAGTTTCGACGTTCAACACTGAATAAAATTTAGCCGTGCCGCCAGTCGGTAAAACGTGATTCGGTCCCGCGAAATAATCGCCCAACGGTTCAGGCGAATTTTCACCTACGAAAATTGCACCTGCACTTTTTATTTTCGGCAAAAGTTCAAATGGATTCTTAGTCAAAAGTTCAAGATGTTCAGGCGCGGAAATATTTGCAAAGTCAATCGCTTCATCAAGATTTTTCGCAATGACGATTAAGCCGTTACTTTCAATCGACGCGGCGGCAATTTCTCTGCGCGGAAGTTTTTCAAGTTGCAATTCAACCTGCGCGGCAATTTTTTCAGCAAGATTTAAATCAGTCGTGATGACGATACTGCAAGCCAGTGGATCGTGTTCAGCTTGGCTCAACATATCGGCGGCGGCGTAAATTGGATTGGCGCTTTCATCGGCGATAACCAAAATTTCACTCGGTCCAGCTAACATATCAATATCACAATGCCCATAAACTTCCTTTTTGGCAAGCGTGACGAAAATATTGCCAGGACCAGTAATTTTGTTTACACGCGGAATTGTCGCCGTACCAAATGCCATTGCCGCTATAGCTTGCGCTCCGCCGATTTTAAAAATTTTATCAGCGCCAGCAAGTTTAGCCGCCATTAAAACGTACGGATTAATTTTTCCGCCCTTCGACGGCACGCACATAATAATTTCGTCGACGCCAGCAACTTTTGCGGGTATTACGTTCATTAAAACGCTTGACGGATAAGCCGCCAGACCTCCTGGAATGTACACGCCGACACGTTCAAGCGGGATGATTGATTGTCCGAGAATTGAACTTTTGCCGCGATAAGTTATCCAAGATTTTGGCAACTGTTCAACGTGATAGCTACGAATATTTTCAGCGGCGCGTTGAAGTGACTTTAAAACATTTTTATCGACTTGACTTTCAGCGATTGAAATTTCTTCGTCCGTTACTAAAAAATTTTCCGCGCAGATTTCGACGCCGTCAAATTTTTTCGTGTAGTCGACAATCGCCGCGTCACCGTTTTTTCTTACGTCGTCAACAATTTTTTTCACAAGCTCCGACGCCGTTAAATCTTTACCGAAAATTTTTTTATTAAAGTCACGAATTTTTTGCGGTAATTCCACTTCGTCGAAAGGTTTTTTATGCAAAAGTTTTTCAACTTCACTTCGTCCGACTTCTGCGCAATTTATAATTTTCACAATTAAACATCTCACCTCTATAAATTTTGAATGGATTATACCGCATCTTGAAAATGTTTGAAAGTACGATTGACAAAATTTGTTATAATAAAATTTTTCAAAGTACGAATTTTCTATGCTATAATCATTTTAGGAAGGTGACTTATATGTCAATGAAAAATGTTGAAAAATTTATTGACAAAATTGGTGAAAACGATGAACTCTTGGCAGAATTGAAGGCGAAAGGCAACCCCTATTCAAAGTTCGACAAGTACAGTTACGCTGAATATATTCTGGCGCCGATGGCTGAAAAAATGGGCGTGCCGTTTTTCGTCGAAGAGTGGGTAGCTTGGCGCGAAGATATGTTGGAAGGCATTTTGTGTGAAATTGAAAAGAAACATACAGGGAAATAATTATGGACTTAGCGAAAAATTTTTTAGCTGAAAATTTGCCAGACAAGGCGCTTGAACGTTTGAAAAAAATTTTGCCAACGGTAAATCCTGCTGATGAATGGAAAGTTCACGAATTGATTGGCGCGGCGTTTCACGACCTTTGCGACGCGGAAGGCGCAGTACAGGCAAGCTTGAACGCGGCTAAAACTGATGTGATATTGCGTACACAGCGGCGGCATTTTTCAAATTATATTTTTGCACTTCATTATTTGAACGTCGACGCAGAGATTTTATTTGACGCGGCGAAAATTTATAATTCGTTGTACCGTGACGTTGAACAAAACTACTCATTACTTACTACTGACCATTCATTAAACAAAATTCACCTTGCCTACGTAGCTCCGCATTTTTTGGATTCGTCGTCAGCTAGATTTTATGAACCGCTTTTGACTTTGTACGACAGAGAAAAATTTTTCGTGACGACGTGGAGTTTGTCTAGTGACGAAGACGACTTCACTAAAAAAATTCGCCGCAGTGTCGACGGCTACTTTGACGTGTCGGAAATAAGTTTTGAGGAGACCGCGCAGAAAATTCATGACGTTGGCGCGGATATTCTTTTTGACTTGGGCGGACATACTGAAGGCGGCGCAACGTTGCAAATTGCCGCGTACAAACCTGCGCGGATACAAATTTCTGGCATTGGCTACTTTGACACGACTGGGCTTGACGCGATAGATTTTTACTTGACGGATAAATTTTTAATCGACGGTAGCGAAAACTTTTTCACCGAAAATATTTTGACGTTGGAAAACGCCTTTGCCTTCAAGCCCAATAAAAAAATGGCGCGTGCTAAGGAACTTTTTGTACGAATGCCGCATGAAAATTTTACTTTCGGCTGTCTAAATAATTTTATGAAAATCACGGACGAATATTTAAACTGCGTCAAAAAAATTCTATACGCCGTACCGAATGCTAAAATAATTTTCCGTGATACGACGCCGCTAAAAAGCCGTCAAGTTGCGTTGACTGAAAAAATTAAATCGGCGGGACTTCCACTTAATCGCGTTGAAATTTTCTGCGGACGAAATGAATTTTTCGACGACTACGCGCAGATTGATTTAATGCTGGATACTTTCCCGTACACTGGCGGAATGATGACGGCGCTTGCAATTTATTTTGGCGTACCCGTGCTGAATTTGTGCGGTAAGATTCACAGTCAACGGCTCGGTGCTGAAATGTTGCAACTTGCTGGGCTGGAAAATTTTATCGTCACGAATGCTGATGACTATGTAAATTTTGCCGTGAACTTCGCGAAAAATCCTGTAAAAATTTCACCTGCCGCGCAGTTGTTTGACGTAGAAAATTTTGTCGCGAACTTTTACGCCGCATTGGAAGGGACGATTAATTTTGATTGAACGTCAAGGAATATTGCAATTTGTGCCGCCGAATTTTTCCGCAGAGGCAACGGCGCTTGTCATTGAATCAGAAAAATATTTGCCGCAACTTCGTGAACTTATGCCAGCCGCTAAAATTGCGTTGCTAACGTCGGAGTCTTCAGCACAGCTTGAAAAATTTTGTCACGAATTAAAAGTGGACGTAATGAAAGGTGATTATCTGCGTGGCGCGTTACCGATTGAACCGAAAATTTTTGACGTGATAATTGCGGATGACTGCTTGACAAATTCGCTAGACACGTACCAAACGTTGGCGGAATTAAATCACCTGCTGAAAGACGCAGGATTTTTATTGACGCAATTTAACAACGCGCGATTTATCGGAATGCTTGAAAGTTTGCGGCTCGGACAATTCCCAACGCATGAGCAAAAATTCTGGGCTAAGTGGGACGTTGTAAAACTTTTGAATGACGCGATTTATAAAGAAATTCACTTTATGCCAGCTGAAAAAGTTGACGCGATTGTTGATGAATGGGTAAATTTTGGTTTTGATAACTTCAATGACGATTTGCTAACAAAAATTTGGTATGTGCAAGCGTGCAGATGTGAGGCAGAAGTTGCCGCGCTGAAAGAATTTTACAGCGAAGATGTACGCGCTGAATTGTCCCATCTGCTACATAGAATTGAATATGACATTGACGTTGATGAAAATTTTTCGCGCTTAGTTGAACTTCGCCGCCGTGAAAATATTTTCGACGATTATTTATTTGACTTAATCGCGCAAGTTGTCATTCACGAAGACGCTAGAAAGTTCATCATTGAGCGATTATGAAAAAAGTTGCAAACTGAATTAAGTTGTGCTAGACTTCAAAAGTTGGTGAGATTATGAACAATCAACGCGGTTTAGCTACGTTTGAAATAATTTTGGTCGTGATGATAATTGCCGTTTTGACGACGATTGCCGTACCGAAAATGGCGCGGCTTGTCGATAAAGTTCAGCTGGATTACGAAATGAAAATTTTTTTGAGTACGCTAGACTTTACAAAGTCGCTGAATAAAAATGTTTCTTATAATCGTGATATTTTTCAATATGCGCCATTAGATAAGCCAAGCGATGCAGTAATTAATATCGTTGAAAAATCGCGGCGCTATGAAGTTAAACAGGATAGCGAAGTTCTGCAATTTCATAATTTGCCAGAAAATTTTTCAATCGAACATAACGAATCTTTGAAAGTGCCGATAAGCTTTTTTAAGGGTAATACTGGACACGTTACGCTAACTTCAAAATTCGGCGATAAGCGCTACATAATTTTTGACAGCGTTGGACGTTGGCGCGGCGATAATCAACCACCACAATGAAATTTAATGAAAAAGGCTATATGTTAATCAGCGTAGTATTTTTGACGTTGATTGTATCGTTTATCGCGGCAATGACTTTGCAGACGATGACACGTGCTAAAAATTCTGACGCCGCACTACGGCTACACGCGATAAATTTAGCCAATGAACAATTCGCGTTGATTGAAAGCGGCTCTAGTAAAAATATTCCCGCCGAAGATTTAAAAAGTTATGGGCTTTATCGCAAAGGCGCTGAAAAAATTACTACAGAATTTCACGTGACAACGTCAATTAACGGTAGCGAAAATTTTCGCAAAGTTAAAGTCACCGTTACGTGGAATGAAAATAAGTTGGACTTTGAAAAAAATATTTTGCTTAATGAATAGCGAAAAAGGTTTTGTACTGATTGAGTTCGTGATAGCGTTGCCGCTGGTGATTATGCTTTTGTACGGGCTAAGTCAATCGACGTTCACAATTTTTTCTACGGCGAAAAGTCAAGCGGCAGATTATGTTTTGGAAGTCGAGGCGCATGACGCTTTAACACGCATTGTTGAAGACTTGCGGGCGTCGGCGGCGGTCAAGATAAAAAAACGTTTCGGCAACAAAGATATTTACACTCTAACAATAGAATATCATACGATTAAGCAAGACGCATTAAAAATTATTGATTTAGTCGACACGCGCGTTTACATTGTAGATAACAAGTTCCATTTGCAGGCTAAACGCCGTGAGGGAAATACTTTATTTAATCCGATGACTGGTGGAAATTTTTTTGGCGACACGGTTATAACTTCCCTGCAATATTCTAAGCTTGACGAAAAAGTTTTACGCATTGAACTTGAAATGGAAAGTTTAGCGACTGGACAGAGTATAAAAATTTCTACGGCGGTATATATGCCAGCTTGCGAAAAAATAGAATTTCTTTGATTATGAATGAAAAAGGATTTTTCACGCTGATAGGAATTTGTTTCCTGCTAATCGCGGCAATTTTAGTTAAAGGCGTGCAGGAGTCTGAAAAAAATTATTTTTACGTCACGCGGGATTTTCAAGATGAAGTTGAACTACAAAACATTGCTGATAGCGCCTTGCTTGAAGCGGTTGAGATGATAAAGTC
>CAMJAZ010000130.1 GCA_946403735.1 uncultured Selenomonadales bacterium | reverse complement strand
TGAGTAATTTTATTATGGTAGGGAACATTTTCAAGCTTAGCTTTTTGCTGCACGTACTTAAGCATAAATTCATTAGCTTGGTGGAAAATGCAGTAGTCCAAATCTTCGCGCGTCATATTAGCGACGTTTAATACTTTGTCCACAAGTTTTGGAACTTCGCGCAGAGTGAAATACGCAATCGCCGTACCGTCCATATAAACTTCGTAGTTGGAATGGTAATTTTTATTTTCGTCGTACTCAAAAACTTCAGGATTATCGCGCGGCGTCAAACGGCTACCACCGACTGGAATGTACAATCTATCGTAGCGCGAGCCGTCCGTACCAAATACAAAGGCACGAATATTTTCTGCAGGTTCGTCAACGCCTTCAATCCACGTAGCAGTTGCGCCGTCACCAAAAAGCGGGCGAACTGACGTATCTTTCACGTTGATATATTTTGTGTAGACGCTTGACGTAAGGAATAAAATTTTTTTAGCGATGCCAGCTTCAATTAAACCTTTAGCAGTTGCCAATCCGTAAATGTAGCCAGAACAGCCCAGCGCAATATCCATTGAGCCGACAGTTTGTGCAAGCCCTAAACGGTATTGAAGGTGCGGGGAAGTGTGCGGCATTTGATAATCGGGGTGTTGAGTGCAAAGTAAAATAAAATCCGTTTCGTTACGGTCAATATCATATTCGGCGAAAAGTTTTTCAGCCGCCTTGAATGCTAAATCGCCAGCAGATTCATCAGCGGCGACAATGTGACGGTCGACGACGCCTAATTTTTTGCTGAAACGTTCTTCAACAATGTCACTATTTTTTTCGATAAGTTCGGGCAGGTACGAAGAGACTGCCTTAATTTTTGCAAACATAAAAATTTCCTTTCTATTTTAGCTAGTAGTGATTTAGAAGGTAGGGGGGTAGGAGATCCTACTACCTACTACCTACTACCTACTTCCTAATAGATTTAATAATTGCGCAGATTTTTTTCACGTCGTCCGCCGTCAATTCGCCGTACATTGGCAAACTTAAAACTTGCTGACCGACAACATTAGCGACGGGCAAATTTTCAGGATGCGACGAATTTAATTGACGGTAGCAAGTAAATTCACTGCAGAGCGGGTGAAAATATTTTCTAGCGTGAACATTATACTTTTTCAGTTCGTCGTAAACGTAATCGCGTGACTTGCCAAAAACTTTTTCATCAACGCGAATAACATAGTACTGATAATTCAGCTTGACATTTTCAGCGCAATGTGGCATAAGCTTTAAGCCTTTGACGTTAGCAAGTTCCGCGTTGTAAACTTCGTGTAACTTACGGCGTTTTTCTTTTTCATCGGCAACGTAGCCAAGCATAATTCTACCGATAGCCGCGCGGACTTCATCAAGCTTGCCGTTAATGCCAGTCATAACAACTTCATCTTCGTTTTTAATACCGAAATTTTTCAGCAAGTCAATTCGTTGCTTAAGATTTTTATTGCCGTGAACAAGTGCGCCGCCTTCCAACGTGTGATAAACTTTCGTAGCGTGAAAGCTGAACATTGAAATATCGCCGAAGTTGCCAATACCTTGACCGCCAATTTCAACGCCGAATGCGTGCGCGGCGTCGTAAACAACTTTCAAGCCGTAAGCGTCAGCGATTTGCTGAATTTTTTCGACGTTGCAAGGCGTACCGAAAACGTGGACAGCTAAAATTGCCGTCGTCTGCGGCGTTATCATCGATTCAATTTTATCTGCGTCAATGTTCATCGTGTCTTCGTCAATGTCACAAAAAATTGGGCGAATATTATTCCAGCTTAAAACGTGCGGCGTGGCGGCGAAAGTAAACGGCGTAGTTATAACTTCGCCTTGAAGGCGCAAACTTTTTATCGCGATAATCAATGCGATTGTGCCGTTGTTGAACAGCGACAAGTACGGAACTTTTAAATATTGCTCAAGCTCACGTTCAAGCATATAATGTTGCGGACCGTTATTCGTCAACCACTTAGCCGACCAAATATCGCGTAACTTTTCCGTAACCTCTTCGATTGACGGAAAAACTGGGCGCGTCACAAAAATATTTTCACTGAAAGGTTCTATCTTTGACAAGTTGTAAACCTCCTATTAAAAGTTTAGCTGACTTATTATAATTTACGGTAGGGATAATTGCAAAAAAAATTTTCCCGCGCAGGTTACGGCAGGAAAATCTTTGTGGCGGCAGAATATTTCAAGTTAATTCAACGTGTTTCAAATAAAGGGGAATTGTTTATGGAGATTGAAAGGGAAACTTTGAAAGAAAAAAAAGATTGGGGAAAAGAATTGAGAGAATGGGTAATATCAATTTCAGCGGCAATTATAATGGCGCTTATGATTCGTACATTTATCGTTGAACTTTACGTCGTCGACGGTCCAAGTATGAAACCGACGTTGCAAAATGCAGAAAGATTGGTCGTCAACAAATTTATTTATTACGTACGCGAGCCGCATAAAGGCGAAATTATAGTTTTCCGTTATCCAAGCGACACTAGCCGCGATTTTATCAAGCGCGTTATCGCTACGGCTGGTGATACTATTGAGATTAAAGACGGGCGCGTCTACGTCAATGACCAACTGCAACGCGAAGATTATATTTTGGAAAAAACGCGCAGTGAATATCCAAAGGCGACAATTCCCGAAGGTACAGTCTTTGTAATGGGCGACAATAGAAATAATTCTGAAGACAGCCGCTTTTCTGACGTTGGATTTGTGCCGCTGGATTTAGTCAAAGGTAAAGCCGTTTTAATTTTCTGGCCAACTGACGAGGCTAAAACTTTGCCGTAATTCACTAAAGGAAGTGACGACGTGAAAAAATTTTTTACACTGTTTATTCTCACGATGATGATAACTTTTGCGTCAAGCCCCTTTGCTGAACACAAAGTTCTTTGGGAAGTGCCGCAATCTTATTTGGTGAAAGACCGTGAACCGTACGAAGCACCAGTTAAAACAACGCTTATTGCGAATACTAAAGTTGACTTGTACGACAAGCCCGCATTTGACGGCGCTAACATTATCGGAACTGTGCAGGAAGGCGAAACTGTTAAAAGAATTTCCTGCATTGTTTATGCTAATCCCGCCTTGCACCCTGTAAAAATTTTGCGTACGTTTGATGTTCTTTCTTCAGCAGACGGCACGGAAACTTTCACGTTGCAAGAGGGCGAATACCTTTACCTTGTAATGTACCTTGGCGAAGGATCTGTTTTAGGCTTGTATCAAGGCAAAGAGGCTTGGTGGCTTGATATGATAAACATAAACAATTTTGGGAGTAAAGTTGATATGCCGACAGCGTGGGGCGAATATGAAGGCAAGCCTACCAATCAAGGCTTATCGGTTAATACGTGGGATTGTATTAGAAAATCTGACGGTACAGTTGGCTGGACGTTGTCACAAAAAGACGGCGAATTTTTAGATACCTTTGATATAGTTGGCAGTCCTTTCTAATTCACGAAATGGAGTAATTGACGTGAAAAAAATTTTTGTAGCGATAATTGCAACGTTCCTGCTAATTTTTTCGGCGAAATGTTATGCCGCAGAATCGCCTCCAACAGAGTATGCCGTTTGGGATCGTATGCCGTTTGAAGCTGACGTTGAAGGATTTGAAAAAGCACGGTTTGAAATGAATTTATATTCTGCGCCGCGCAGTTCTCAAATTGTCGGAACTTTGCAAGCCGATGAGGTCGTAAAAAGAATTTCCTGCGTTGTGTACGGTAACCCTGCCGCTCATCCCGTGAAAATTTTGCGTACTTTTCAAGCTCAATCTAAACCGCGCGGCGATAAAGATTTAACTTTGTATGCAGGCGAATACGTTTACTTGATTATGTACACTGGCGAAGGAACTTTTCTTGGCTGGTACAAAGGTAAGCAGGTATGGTGGCTTGATTGGAACATAAATAATTTTCATTCACAAAATTTTCCAAATTCGTGGGGACAATATGAAGGCGTACCAGTTGACAGTAATTTAGGCGTTGAAGTTTGGGATTGCTACAGAAAACGTAACGGCACAACTGGCTGGGTTTTGGTTCAAGAAAAAGGACAATTTTTAAATAAATTCGGCAGAACAAATATTTTTACCGATGAACAATGGGCGAATATTTAAAGTTGAGAGGTGAATGTGTTGAAAAAAATTTTTAGCGTAATGATTTTAGCGTTCCTGATAATTTTTTCGGCGAAATGTTATGCTGATGTGTACGAAGTTAGGAACATGGTACCAGGCGATAGCGACGCTGGAAATTGGGCAAAGTATACCGTCAACACCGAAATTAACCTTCACAAATTGCCGCGCAGTCCTCAAGTAATTGCAACTTTGAAGGTAGGCGATTTTGTCACGCGAACTTCAAGCATAACTTTTACAAAAGCTACTTCGCATGCCGTTAAAATTTTGCGTACAATTCAAGTTGCCGCGTCACCTAAAGGCGAATTTCGTAAAACACTTAATGAAGGCGATTTTGTTTACTTGCTCATGCCACTAAGTAGAGGTTATCTTGGCTTGTATAACGGCGGGCAAGTTTGGAATCTTAGCGGAGAAAATATAAGCAATTTTATTACGCCGAATATTGAAAATGCATGGGGCGAATATCAAGGCGAACCTACAAATATAAATTTAGGCGTCGAAGTTTGGGAATTTCTTGAACGTGACGACGGCTTAAAAGGCTGGGCGTTGACGTGGGAAAACGGCGTTAATTTGAATCAGCTTGACAGGAGGAGGGGCTAATTTGGATACAACTTCTGATATACATTTTTGTGAAAGAAATATAATTGGGCTTGAAAATTTTACGGCTGCTGAAATTCGTGGAGTTTTAGACGCCGCTAAAATTATGAAGAAAGTTGTTTGCAGTGACGTGAAAAAATTGCCAAATCTGCGCGGGAAGGCGATAATAAATCTTTTCTGCGAACCGTCGACACGTACGCGGACTTCATTTGAACTGGCTGGAAAATATCTTGGCGCGGACGTTGTAAGTATCAACGCTTCAACTTCAAGCATTGTTAAAGGTGAAAGTTTACGTGACACTTTGCGGACGGTTGAGGCAATGGGCGTTGACGCGGTTGTCATTCGTCACAAGGCGGAAGGTTCGGCGGAATATGCGTCGAAGGTTATCAAGGCGATTATCATCAATGCTGGTGACGGCGCACACGCTCACCCTTCACAAGCGCTTTTAGATTTATTCACGATTGAACAATTTAAAAAGCGTCTTGAAGGCTTGAAAGTTGCGATTGTCGGCGATATTTTACACAGCCGCGTTGCACGGTCTGACGTTTTCGGTATGACTAAAATGGGAATGGAAGTTCATTTAGCTGGACCAAAAACTTTATTGCCGCGCTACTTTGAATTTGACGGCGTACAAGTTCATGATAACGTTGAAGACGCGATTAAAAATGCTGACGTGATAAACGTTTTGCGAATCCAACTTGAACGTCAACAGGCAGGTTTATTTCCTTCGCCGCGTGAATATGCTAGAGTTTTCGGCATTAACGATGAGCGCTTGAAGTTGGCTAAAGACGACGTTTTAATTTTGCATCCAGGTCCACAGAATAAAGGGCTTGAAATTTCCAACGCTGTCACTTACGGTAAACATTCCGCTATTCATGATCAAGTTACAAATGGCGTCGCAGTACGAATGGCGCTTTTAAATTTAACTTTATGCGGGGGTGAAGTACTCGTATGAAATTTTTAATGGACGAAACTGGTACCGTTGCAATTAATACAGCGTTTGTAAGCAACATAGATATCAAACAAGGTTCATTTCCAACTAGAGTTGAAGTGTCAGTGAATTTTTCTATAGATAGCACTATCAGAAGAGTTACTTTAAAAACATTTAAGTCAGATGACAA
>CAMJAZ010000129.1 GCA_946403735.1 uncultured Selenomonadales bacterium | reverse complement strand
TGGCGCTGGAACTTTTCAAGCCTTTTGTTATGAAAAAACTTTCTGCCGATGAACAAAATACGATTAAAGCGGCAAAAAGAAAAGTTGAACGTATGGAACCTGTCGTATGGGAAGTTTTGGAAGAAGTCATAAAGGAACATCCCGTACTTTTAAACCGCGCACCTACACTTCACCGTTTAGGCATTCAAGCCTTTGAACCTGTCTTGACGGAAGGTCGCGCACTTAGACTTCATCCACTTGCTTGTACTGCTTATAACGCTGACTTCGACGGCGACCAAATGGCAATTCACCTTCCACTTAGTGCAGAGGCTCAAGCTGAAGCCCGCGTGTTAATGCTTGCCGCGAATCATATTCTTGCACCGAAAGACGGTAAACCTATCATTGTTCCAACTCAAGATATGGTTTTGGGTACGTACTACATGACAGCGTTGAGAAAAAATACTCCTGAACGTCCTGTCAAAGGCGAAGGCAAAGTTGTCATGGGCATTGAAGAAGCTATCATGGCTCATCAAAAAGGCGTACTTGACCTTCAAGCGGAAATTACTGCGCGAATGAATGTTGATGAACTTCCTGAAAATGTTCGCAAAGAAATTCCTAGCGGCTACGTACTTGTCAAAACTTCATTGGGCAGAATGATTTTCAATGAAAAGCTTAAACCGAGCCGGCGTTACTGCAAAAAGCCTGATGACGGTACGTGGGAATACGGCAAAGTTATGAACAAGAAAGAGTTGGGAAAACTTGTCGCCGCGTGTTTCGATGAATTTGGCGCAACTGTCACAGCTGAAGTTATCGACGAAGTTAAAAATTTGGGCTACCATTACGCTTGCTTGGCTGGAATGACCGTTGCAATTTCAGACGTTATCGTACCGCCGCAGAAGAAAGATATTATTGCCGCTACGAAAGAAAAAGTTAAACGTGTTGAAAGACAATTCAGTCAAGGTCTTTTGTCCGAAGAGGAACGCTACCAAAAAGTTGTTGCCTTGTGGAATAAAACGACGGAAGATGTTGCCGATGCGATGATGGCGAACATGGATCCTTTCAACCCCATTTTCATGATGGCTGACAGTGGCGCACGTGGTAATAAACAACAAATGCGCCAGCTTGCCGGTATGCGCGGTCTGATGGCTGACCCGTCTGGTAAAATTATTGACTTGCCGATAACTGCAAACTTCCGCGAAGGTTTAAGCGTTTCCGATTACTTCATCTCCAGTCACGGCGCACGTAAAGGTTTAGCTGATACGGCGTTGAGAACGGCTGACTCGGGATATTTGACGCGCCGCCTTGTCGACGTTGCACAAGATGTAATTGTACGTGAGGAAGACTGCGACGTTTCCACAATCAATTTGAAGTTGGAACGTGCATTGCTTGCCGCTGAAACTTTTGACGCGCTGGAAATTTTAAATGAATCACTTTTGGGGCGCGTACTTGCCGAAGATATTATCAACGAAGAACTTGGCGATGTTGTAATTCCGCGTGACACGATTTTAGATGAAAAGTGTTTAGAAAAAATTGGTGAACTTGGCGCGGAAACTATCACGATTCGCGGCAGAAGTTTAACTTCCCCCAACTCCGCCAGCCATTCACTCGTACAAGAAACTATTACGCTTGGAACTCGTGATGAAACTAAACGTGAACAACTGCGGCACGCCTTCATACATGAAATTCTTGACAAGGAACTGGCTAAACCCGTCGAAATTTCCTACGACACATACGAAGAAGGCGAACACCTTACCCATGAAATGGTTGAGGAACTTTTGGACAGTGACGTTGCAGAAATTTTTGTACGCAATAACAATGTTCGCGGAATTGAAGTTGAGGCGATAACCGAAGGAACGGGCGTTATTGAATCCCTTGAAGATAGAATTATCGGTCGTTATTTAGCTGAAAATATTTTTGACGTTGACGGCAATCAAATTGCTAAAATCAATGATATGATTGATAAAAAGTTGGCGAAAAAAATTGTTGCGGCTAAAGAAGCTCTCGCGGCTAAAGAGTCGACCTCTGACAATAAAGTCAATCCTAAAGTTAAAATTCGTAGCGTGTTGACGTGTAAATCTCAATTCGGCGTCTGCATTAAATGTTATGGTCGTGACCTTGCTAACCAAACACCTGTTGAAGTCGGCGAAGCGGTCGGCATTATTGCCGCGCAGTCAATCGGTGAACCTGGTACGCAGTTGACAATGCGTACTTTCCACACGGGCGGCGTTGCTGGTGATGACATTACACAAGGTCTGCCGCGTGTTGAGGAACTTTTTGAGGCGCGGAAACCGAAACATAACGCCATTATCGCGGAAGTTGACGGCGAAATTACTATGGGCGTTAATGAGAAAAACGGTTTGCCGCAAATTACCATTACGCCTGAAATTGGTACGCCGCGCGATTATACCGTACCATTTTCTTCACGAATGCTTGTTGACGAAGGAAAAACTGTAACGGCTGGCGATCGTCTTACTGAAGGTGCTAAAAATCCTCATGACATTCTGCGCGTATGTGGACTTAAGGAAACGCAACGTTACCTTGTCTACGAAGTGCAAAAAGTTTACAAGTCACAGGGCGTTGAGATTAACGACAAGCACATTGAAGTTATAGTCCGTCAAATGTTGCATAAAGTTAAAATTGAAGAGTCAGGCTCAACAGATTTTCTGCCAGGCGAATTTGTCGACATAAATGTTTTTGAGGCGGCGAATACAAAGGCGATTGAGGCGGGATTAATGCCAGCTATTGCCAAGCCGATTTTGTTGGGAATTACTAAGGCGTCATTGGCTACCGATTCATTCTTAAGCGCGGCAAGTTTCCAAGAGACGACGAAAGTTTTAACTGACGCGGCGATTAAAGGCAAAGTTGATCCGCTTATCGGCTTGAAAGAAAATGTTATAATCGGCAAGCTTATTCCTGCAGGTACGGGAATGCCGCGTTATCGTGACTTAGAAGTTGTCGACGTTGAGACCGAAAACGCTGACGCATAAAATTTTTTAACATATAAAATAATTTAAACCACGACTGAAAATTTTGGTCGTGGCTTTTTTATTGCGCTGAACTTTTAATATGCGTGGCAGGAAAATTTTTTTGTAAAATGTCCCGCTGGAACAACAATTCCTAAAAGCTCTGTGGTATAGTTCAAGAAAAGTTACAGGAACGTTTTTTTACTATACTAAATGGGGTGATATTATGGCAAGATTCTGTCCACAATGCGGCGCTTCGGTAACGGAAGGAGGAAAATTTTGCAGTTCCTGCGGCGCTAAACTTGAAGAAAGTTCACAGCCTGAACAGGCACAATCACAAGTTAATTTGTCGAAACAGGACGCTCCGTCAGCTGAACAAAATAACGTCGTGCAAAATCCGCCGCCAAATCAAAATACCTTCACGCAAAATCCACCGCCGAATCAAAATGAATTTTTTGTTGACGACGTTGGCGTTGAAGCAATGTTTTTGAAGAGGACGGGGCGGCTTAATCGTCTTCGCTTTATCCAACGTATCCTGGCACTTGCTTTTGCAGAATTTATTGGAATATTTATCATTGTTGGAGTTTTTGTCAATGACTATGGGATGATTTCTAATTTCGGAAATTTACTTATGACATTTTTGGTAATAGCAGGACTTGTTCCCGAGTATTGCTTAATGGTTAGGCGCTTGTACGATTTAAACCAAAATGATATGTTAGCTAAAGTCAGCGTTGGACTTAGTGTATTTGTACTTATTTACTCATTGACAAAAAATCCGTTTGAGCAATTTGAAACTTCAGATGTAGAAGTTATTATAGGATTAGCGCAATTTGCCTTCATAATGTATTTGTGTTGCGCACCAGGCGTGAAAGGTAGTAACCAGTACGGTCCCGACCCGCTCGGCTAAAAAATTTTTGTAGGAGGTCGACGCATTATGAAAAAAGTTTTTTCCACGTTAATTTTGTTGACGTTAGCAACTTTTTTAATTGCAGGTTGCGGCGAAAAGTACGATAAAGACGTAATGTTTGTCCGTGAAGGTACGTTGTATATGGCGCCGACTGTTCCAGTAGGTAAGGCGTTCGATCAATTTTTTACAAATGGTACGTGGCGTTCATTCACTTCAACTGACAATGAAAAAATCGTCGAATTCAAAGGCGATTGTACTTGGAATGATGAACCTGCAAGAGCTACAGTTCAATTCGTGATTAATGGCAATGAATTTCAGGTGGAATATTTCGGCATAAATGGATCTGGAATAGACGATTTTTCAGCTATTAGGAGCATTGAAAAAATCTTGGACGAATACAAGCCGTAAAACTGGGGGGCGATAACATGCTTCGGATTGGTTATTACTACAATATTATCTGTCATAGCGTGTAGACTTTCTCCCGTAAAAGAACAAGTTGATGGAGAAAAATCCAATGGAGGGCTTTGGGGTCTCTATCCAATTTAAATTCAAAAGGTTTAGCCGTGTTGGCGTTATCTGTAGTGGATTTTATATCATTTGGAAAAGTTAAAGAAGTTGGAGAACTGATTGGACTTTGTCTTGGAACTTTTTTATTTATTGTAGTATTTTTCTATATCATTTATGGAGTTATGGCGTTGATAAAGGTTGCGGGCGAAGATACGATAGCGCGTCGCGAAAAAGCTTTTTGGACAAGTTTCGGTATAAATGCACTTTTAGCATTATGATTTTAATGGACGCCTGACCTTGTACAATATTTTCTTCTGAAAAAAAGTTTTAATCAAATTTTTAAATCTCTAAAATTTTTCATCTCAAAAAAAATCTCTATCCAAATTTGGCTGGAGATTTTTTAATTTTATGAAAAAATTTTTTTGGAAGGGAAATTTTTTATAGCGTCGAAAATTAGCAATCATGAGACAGGTTATTTTTACCTTCAAGCGAAGTTACAAAATTTTTTTAGCAGTCGCCGCGATTATGACAATACAATTAATTTCGGCGGGGCAAATATTTTTATGCGGCTCAATCTTAATCGGCGCAATGCTAAGTTTTTTTTATTTCCTTTCAACGGCGGCACGATTAGAAACGGCGGCGAAAATGAATCAAACGCAAGCTAAAAAAATTATGTTAGTAGGTTTAATTTTGCGTCTGCTGATGGTGTTCATAGTCTTAGCAGTCGCCGCACACATATCGACGAATTTATTTTTAGCGTCGTCAGTATGTTTCGTTGTATTTTACATAACTTCGCTAGGAGTTCTGGCGTACAATGAGAGGAGGTGAATTTATGGAACATATCGGAGTCCGTGAGACTGTTAAATTTATGGGGTTGACTTTTAATTGGGAGACGCTTTGTATGACGTGGCTGGCTATGGCCATCGTTATCGTCATTTCTTGCCTTGCCGTTCGATCTTTAAAACTTGTTCCTTCCGGTTGGCAAAACTTTATCGAATTGGTTGTCGTTTGGCTTCATGAACAGCTCGAAGCTATGATGGGTAAAAAACGCGGTATGCTTTTCGCTCCCTTCATCGTCGCTCTATTTTTATTCTTACTCATCTGTAACCTTTTAGGGCTTATTCCTTTTTTAGTCTCCCCTACTAACGACCTTAACACTACCTTAGGTTTAGCTCTGCTCGTTGTATGCATGGTTCACTTCTTCGGCTTGTACTTCAAAGGTACTCATTACATCGCTCACTTTTTCCAGCCTGTCGCTCCTTTCGTCATCATCAATTTGATTGAAGAAATTGCTAAACCTATTACCCTTGCTTTCCGTCTCTTCGGTAATATCCTGGCTGGCGAAATTTTAATCATCGTACTTCTTCATCTCATCCCTATTTGGATGCCTGTTCCTTCTGTCGTTTGGTTATTGTTCAGTATCTTTATCAGCTGTGTTCACGCCGTTATCTTCACTATGCTTTCTATGGCTTACCTTTCCAATGCTGTTAA
>CAMJAZ010000128.1 GCA_946403735.1 uncultured Selenomonadales bacterium | reverse complement strand
TCAGCGGACATGTTTTCTTTTGCTACTTTTCTTTTGCGCCAAAAGAAAAGTAGTTCAATAAAATAAAAAATAAAAAATAAAATTAAACTTAAAATTAAAATTCTTAAATTCACTCTGTAAGCAACTTTACGCCGACAATTTTTGCTAACTCTTCAGCAGTCAAAAAAATTCGCGCTATGGAAAAGTGCATTGGCGTCCGTCCAACTTCACGGTAAATAATTTCAATCGGAAAATCTACCATATGAGCTACTGCCTCTTCAAGCGTCATACCTTTCCGCGCAGTCAACGTAACTTTCGCCACAAAATTAAATCCTTGCTGATGTTCCATTACTCGCGCTTCAAAATAATCATCTTCACGCGGAATTCCTTCAACTTCAGCCTTGCCGCGAACGTCCATTCCGTCGTACTGTTCAAAGGGAAGTTGCGGTTTAACAATAGCGTCAACAATCATTGCGCTTTGTTTACCTTCATTGAAAAATTCTATCGTCGTGGAAAGTGTAATGGATTTTTCGTCACGGTGTTCAACTTTAAACGGCGTCCGCTTATCAATACGTGGCACAACTTTTTCTTGTCCGCGTACCTTCAAAAAAATTCCTAAGCCAGCTAATACAACTGCTACCGCGATTAATAATCCTTCAATTATCACCATTTTTCTGCGCCATCTCCTCAATCATAGCTTTTTCCATTTTAGAAAAATATTTTTCAGGCAGACGAGAAATTTTACCCGTCGCCGTATTCGTGAAAACATTTTGGCTGTGACCTTTAACCAAAAGTTCACCGTCACTTTGGCGGCGAATTTTATATTTGAACTCCATTTTAACTTTTGTGAGTTCAACCGCCGTCGTTTCCAATTCTAAATCTTCGTCGAACTTCGCGGGGTGCAGAAATTTTGCTTGAACTTCAGTAAGCGGAAATAAAATTCCGTCGCTCATCATCTCGGTTAAAGTAATGCCGATTGAACGCAAATATTCAACGCGCCCCGTCTCAAACCAACGAATATAATTTGCGTGGTGAACAACGCCCATTGTGTCAGTGTCGTAGAAATGCACGCGCAACGTAGTCTTTATAGACAAAAAAATTCTCCTTTCAAAATTTTTCCGCGAAATTATATCATATTTGCCGAAAATACCAAAAAAATTTTTTCTGAAAAAAATTTGGTAGGAAAAATTTTTTTGACGTAGAAAAATTTTTGTCTATGAACTTTGTATAATTTTGAAAGAGGTGGTATGTTTGCGTGTAGCAGGCGCAATTTTTTTATTTATCGCAATAATTTTTTCAATCCTACTTTTACTTCCAACGCCCGAAGGGTTTCCAATTTTGGAATATCATATGGTAACAGATAATCCGCCAATAGACGCGGAAGTTTACAACGTGCCGCCCGAAGAATTTGCCGCCCAGCTTGATTATCTTCAACAAAAAGGTTATACTACGCTTACTTTGCAAGAGTTCATGCGGGCTAAACACGGTAAGCTTACAATGCCCGACAAGCCGATAGTTTTGACGTTCGACGACGGCTACGCAAATATTTATACTGAAATGTTGCCGATTCTTGAGGCGCACGGCATGAAAGCGGTTGTCTACGTCATATCAAACGAACTTGGCAAGGACGGTTATTTAACGCTTGAACAGGTGAAAGATTTGCAACTGCGCGGCGTTGAAATTGGTTCACATACGGCTGACCATTTGGCGCTTGTTGGATTGGAAGGCGAATTTCTTTTAAATCAAGTTCGCAATTCAAAAATTTATTTGGAATGGAGCGGGCTTGATACGATTTACAGCTTTTCCTATCCAAATGGCGCGTACAATTCGGAGCTGGCGGAACTTGTGAAACGTGAAGGCTACTTGACGGCAGTTACTGGCGACGTTGGCTTGAATACGATGGAAAGTAACCCTTACACGTTGAAACGTGTTCACATTCGACAGCCGACTTTTGGTATTACAGAATTTAAATGGCGGCTGTTGAAGGCAGAATTGGCAGAGAAAATTAGTTTGGCGTTAAGATTTTAAAGGTTATCGATAAAATTTAGTTTGGTAGAGATTTTTAGTTTATTAACCTACTTTTTCTTTGGTGCAAAGAAATTTACGCGGACGGGCGGACAAAGCTCATTACTCATTCGTTTCGTCCCTTGCGCGCCCCACCTTTTTAAGTTTATCAATAATCTTTAAGCTGGTAGTTGGGAGAAAATTTTTAGCTTGAACTTATTAAAAAAATTTTTTACGGCGACAATGACGTTGCTAACTTCAATTTCAATGACATTTCCAACTTTCGCCGCGCCAAAAAATTTTACTGCAACTGATATGAACCGCTTGAATGTCGACGTTGTGGACACTGGCGGCACGCTAATTTTTTCTGACAGTCCCGAGTACGTGAACCGCAACGGCATTTTGTATACCGACACGGTTAGCGGTGACGCACGGATTTTGTTTTACCACTTGAATGACACGGGCGTCAAGAAAAAACTTGCAGTGATTGTTGAAAATGTTTATCCTGCTGAAAATAAAATTGAAATTACGCGCGGCGGCTTTGCACTTCCCGACAATAATTTTTTGTCCGTTGGCAAGGCGACGCAGTTAATTTATATGCAAAATAATTTTCACGACACGATTAAAATTGCTGAAGGCGAACGCAAACTTTTTCAAGCCGAAATGGATAAAGTCACGATTAACGCAGGGCATTTGATTTACGGCGTTTACGACTTCACGACGCTTGGTCCAGTGAAAATTTACGTGTTGATGTACCCGCACAATTCCGACCCAATAAAATTTTTAAATGTTGCTACTATTTTGCCGAAAGATGAACATAAACTGCGTGGCACTTTTAAAAGGATGAACCGTACAATTAAACTTCGGCGGACTTACAATCCAGCGACTGACGGCATTGGTTACGTTAAAATTGGCGACAACGTTACAGATATTTTTAAACGTGGCATTGACGCGACGGACGGCGAAGAAGTTGTAAACTATGGCAATTACGGCGTGCATTATACTTTAGAATTTCGTACGAAAGGTGCAACGCGATTTTGTCTATCGCCGCTTGGTGGCTATTACGCGGGCGCAATGCGTTATCATCACGGTAGCAAAACTGGCACGATTTTAACGCCGCAAGGTAAAATTTTTTTTGGCGACAAGGAAGTTGATGAGCCTGCGTCGTTGAAAAAATTACGTGAAGAAGGAAAAGCCGTTTTCACGTCACAACTTGAACTTAGCGAATTGGGAACGTACAGCGGCAAAGTTCGCTTTGAATATTCACCGCCAGGCGCATCAAATTTGCCAGTCAACATAATTTTATTACCAGCAGACTAATTGAATTAATAATTAAGAATGCAGAATTATTTTCCTAAAAGCTAATATACAGGGGATTTGTATGGAAATTTTATCAAGACAACTGACTTTAGATTTATATAACTGTAGCGCCAAACAAATGGCGAACGTTGACGAAATAAAAGAGATTTTACAGGAAACATTAGGTGAAGAACCTGCCCTCACGTCTGAAAAATTTGATGACGAACGTTGTTCGATAATCGGCGCATTTATGGAAGGTCACATCGCCTTGCACATTTACGGCGATTTAAACTACGTAGCGGCAGATATTTTTACCTGCGCGGAAAATATTGATCCAGATGAACTTGCTAACGTCTTGCGAAAATTTTTTAAGCCAGAAAAATTTAAATCCACCTTCCTAAAGCGCGGTGATTTTGGCAAGTCCGATATTAAGCCGAAAATAAAAAGTCGTGTTGCTCCGCTAAGGAAAATTCGTAACGCAGGAGAAAAAGTTGTGAAAAATTTAGTTCGGAGGGGCGACAAATGACATTCACAGATATGGCGGCGCTTTACCGTAGCATTGGACAAACTAAAAAATGTACATTTATTTTCTGCGCAGATCACGGCGTTGCTAAAATGAACGTCAGCGCCTACCCGCCAAAAACTACGGCTAGTATGGTGAAAAATTATCTAGTCGACAAAGGCGGCGCGGCTAATGCCTTCGCGAAATTTGCCAATTCAGAATTAGTTGTGGTGGACGTTGGGGTTGACGCCGATATTTCAAATTTTCCTGACATTGTGGACAGGAAAATTGCTTACGGCACGAAAAATATTGCTGAAGGTCCTGCCATGACGCGAGCGCAGGCTAGAAAGTCAATCAAAATTGGTAAAGAGTTGGCGGAAAAAGCTATTAAAGCTGGTTTCAACTGCTTTTTAATCGGCGAAATGGGCATTGGCAATACGACGATTGCATCTGCGATTACGTCGACGATTTTAAATTTAAATCCCCGCAAATTGACTGGGCGCGGTTCAAACATTCCCGATAAAAAATTTAACAAGAAAGTTAAAATCATTCGTCAGGCGCTTAAAGTCAACGATCCCGATCCAAATGACGCCATAGATATTTTGGCGAAAATTGGCGGATTTGAATTTGGCGCAATGGCTGGCGTAATTCTTGCCGCCGCGAAAAATGATTGCCTCGTAATTTTGGACGGCTTTAATACGACTGCCGCCGCATTGCTTGCCGATTTAATTAATCCTAACGTCTGCGAAAATCTTATCGCGTCACATATCGGCAGGGAACCTGGACATCTTCCCGCGTTGCAATATCTCAACTTGCCGCCGCTGTTGACGTTGAATTTGGCACTTGGTGAGGCTATCGGTTCATCAATCGCCGCGCACATTTTAGACAGAATTGTCTACGTTTACGTCTGCGGACCTACTGCGGATTTCGACGGTGACTTGGATGACTTCAAAGATATTGACGAAAGCGAAATGATTGCAAACTTGCTTGAAAGTATGGACTTAGGCGACATTGGACACTTTGAAGATATGGAAAATTTTCAAGATTATCTTGAATCAAATTTCGGCGACGATTTAAAAGTTGAGGAAGTCGAACTGGATTTTCAAATTAGCGACGACCGCCGACTGGAAAGTTTTGTAGCGCCGTTTAGCGTAAATGATTATAACATTCCGCGTTCGTACCCTATGCTTGTACGGTCAATGGAAAATGACGGTGAAGAGACGATTAAAGCGACTGACCGCACTTTCGATTTTTATTTAAAGACAATGCCGAAACTTCATTTCAAGGCTATGGACAAATGCCGCGAGCGTTTCGACAGTCTTACTAAACCACGTGAAAGTTTAGGATTGCTGGAAGATATTGCCGTACAAATTGCGGGAATTACGAATGAAAATTTGCCGACAAATAATTTACGTCACGCCGCGCTTGCCTTCACTAATTCTGAAAATACACCGTCTGAAGAACAAAAGACGTATCGTCCGCAAGTTGAAGGTACGCGCCGCAACGTTTCAATGGATTTCAGTATGACAGCGCGAACTTTCGCAATGAAAATTTTCATGGGAATTGTTGACCCTAAGGCAGACCCGACCGTTGCATTTAATTTTGGCAGGAACTTAGCGGAAGAAATTTCCTTTTCAATGCCAATTATCGCAATGACAGAGTTGAGCGATTGGCGATTTGACAAGATAGATGAAAAATTTGCTAAAGTTTTGCTCAAAAAAAATGGCGATCTCAAAGTACCGCCAGAAAATTTATTGAATGTTGTACCGAAAAAATTTCGTTGCCTTACAAGCGCGATTATTGGCGCACTCATTGCCGCCGCGCACAATTCAACGTTGATAGTAGTTGACTGCGGCGCGATTGAAATTATTGCACGATACCTTGAGGCAATGTGTCCAGAGATTCGCCCGTTCATACTTCACGCCACGAAGTTGATTAACTACAACTTTGAACCAGGAATGCGAATTGGATTCGACGGGGAAGTTGCATGTATCGGCGTTGAAATTGCTGAAGCCGCGTTGTCTGCGTTAAACGATATGAAAACTTTCAGCGAAACGAACGTTGACAGAGCCATTGACTAACTAAA
>CAMJAZ010000127.1 GCA_946403735.1 uncultured Selenomonadales bacterium | reverse complement strand
GGGCCGACCTTTGGAAGTCCCAGGAAACCGTCTGTGCAGGACAGGCCGAGTACCGGGTCGTCGTCGTCCTCATTCTTTGTAACATTCTTTGTTTCATTTTTTAAATCTGTGACAGTGTTTACAAGGTCCTGTACCGCCCATATTAAGCGCGTAAACCGTCCCAACGCGCCCAGCTAATACTTTATCACCAAATTCAATTTCGTCGCGTGTACACCAAATTTCAATGCTCCTGTTAGCAATCGGTACGCTCATCTGCGCATCTAAAAATGAAAAGTAGGCGTCAACATGATGTGTACCGTACAAAAACGGTGGAACTAAATTTGTAGCGAAACAATTTACCATTGGCAACATTAAAAACGGCGAATTGCCAGGATCATCGTTATTTTCAAAAAAATAAGCGTGACGAACTTTCGCCCCGCACATATACATAAAAATTTGCGTCAAATAAAAATGCGTGAATGAATAGCAAATATCCAATCTTTCACGCAAAAACGGCGTGGCATGTCGTACGGCCCAATCGTAAATTCCAACAAAGTCACTGCTTGAACAATTTATGCCTGAATCATGCGTCAAAATTTCATCGACGTATGGACAATAACGCGCCATTTCGCCAGCTTCAGCAGTAACAAGTAACCGAATTTTAGCGGCAGGATACAAACGCCGAATTTCACGAATTGCGCCGCTAGTCAAAATGAAATCGCCGACGCCAGTATCATGGATTATCAAAATATTTTCGTCACTGCGCGGACGTGGAAGTTGCGCTGCATGCCTATAGCCAGCGTCAACAAATTTTTGTTCCATAAAATTTACAAAATCTTGTGGTGCAAATTTTTTTTCGTCAATGATTCGTTGCCTGTAACTTTTCAGCGCGTCGACAACAACGTCAATATCACTTTGTTTAACATCGCCCAAAATTTTCCCTCCATAAAATTTTTAAGAAATATTTATGAAAATATCAATATCCCTTTTTTTAACGGTATTAAAAATTTTTCACTCCTAGAAATTGAACAGTGAAATTTGATCTGTTTCGTCCATACCCTTCAAACTTCCATGAATTTTAAGCGCTTCGACGGCAGTTTTATTTATGCCCGTGCGCCGCGTCATATCTTTAATTGATGAAAATTCACCGTCTTTACGCATTTTAGCAATTTGACGAGCGGCAACAATCCCCACGCCTTTTAATGAAGATAACGGCGGCAGTAACGAATTTTTCAGCACGATAAATTTTTCAGCGTCTGACTTGTACAGGTCTACACGTTCAACTTTCATTCCGCGCAGGTACATTTCATACGCTACTTGCAACACTGCTAAACGTTCATTTTCTTTTAACTCTAACTTTTTCTTCGACGCCGACTCTTCCAGCTTGTCAATTTCAGCTTTAATATGCGTTTCACCTTTTACAATTTCCTCCGCGTCAAATTCATCTGCGCGGATTGAAAAGTACGCCGCGTAGTAAGCCAGCGGATAGTGAACTTTACAATAAGCAATACGATAAGCCATCATAACGTAAGCGGTAGCGTGAGCGCGTGGAAACAAATATTTAATCTTTTGGCAAGCCTCAATGTACCAATCAGGAATTTTTTTCGCCTTCAACATTTCTACATCGTCAGGCTTAATACCTTTACCCTTGCGGACGCCTTCCATAATTTTAAACGCCTTCAAAGAGTCAACGCCTTGATGAATCAAGTACATCATAATATCATCACGCGCTGAAATTGCGTCTTGCAACGTACAAATTTTATTTTGTATAAGTTCCTGCGCGTTGCCAATCCAAACATCTGTCCCGTGCGAAAAGCCCGAAATTCTAACTAAGTCACTAAAACATTTCGGCGTTGTTTCATCAATCATCGTTCGCGTGAAACTTGTTCTAAATTCGGGAATGCCAAAAGTTCCAGACTTCGTACCAAGTTGCGAAGATTTTAAACCAATAGCCTTTGTCGACGAAAAAAGACTAAGCGTCGGCTTATCGTCAAGCGGAATTGTCAATGGGTCAATGTGCGTAATTTTTTCCAACATTTTTATAACGGTCGGGTCGTCGTGTCCAAGAATATCCAGCTTAACAAGGCGTGAACTGATTGAGTGATAATCAAAATGCGTCGTGATTGTATTGGAATTTCTATCTTCAGCAGGGTGTTGAATAGGCGTGAAGTAATGAATATCCATATCACGCGGAACAACCATAATTCCAGCGGGATGCTGTCCAGACGTACGCTTAACGCCAGTGAAACCTGCCGCCATTCTAGCGATAAATGAACCGTGCTTTTCTTCGTGCTTATGTTCAGAAAAATATTTTTTCGCGAAACCGAAGGCAGTTTTTTCAGCAACGGTTGAGATTGTACCTGCGCGGTAAACATTGTGCTTGCCAAATAAAATTTCCGTGTACTTATGCGCGGCGGCTTGATATTCGCCAGAAAAGTTTAAATCAATGTCAGGAACTTTATCGCCGTCGAATCCAAGAAATACGGCAAAAGGTATGTCGTGACCGTCTTTAATCAGCGAATGACCGCAGACTGGGCAAACTTTGTCGGGCAAATCGTAACCGCAACCAACTTCGCCGTGCGTGTAAAATTCGCTGTACATACACTTAGGGCAACGGTAATGTGGCGGCAAGGGATTAACTTCCGTTATGCCCGTCATTGCCGCGACGAATGATGAACCTACTGAACCGCGTGAACCTACCAAGTAGCCGTCATCGTTGGACTTTTTAACTAACTTCTGCGCGATAAGATACAGCACTGAAAAGCCATGCGCCGTTATCGGTCGAAGTTCCTGTTCAAGTCTATCCTTAACAATTTTAGGTAATGGATCGCCGTACATACTGATAGCCTTGCTGTACGATAAATTTGTAATTTCAGCGTCAGCACCTGGCATTTGCGGAGAATATAAACCGTCGGGAATTGGCTTTAACTCTTCAATCGAATCAGCAATTTTATTTGGATTTTCGATAACTGCCTTGTACGCTAACTCTTCGCCCAAGTACGTGAATTCACCTAACATTTCATCAGTGGTACGCAGGAAATCGGCGGTTGATTATCAAAGCCCTTCATACTTTTGCCGAACATCATCATTTCACGGTAAATAGCGTCGTCAGCGTTCAAAAAATGCGCGTCACAAGTGGCAACTAAAGGCTTACCAAGTTTTTCAGCAAGCGCGGCAACTTTGCGATTAATATCGCGTAAATCTTCGTCCGTCTCAATCTTCAACGTAGTTTTGAATTTGTCGTCAATCGTAATGTTATCTGAAACGTTCCTGCGCTTGAGATAGTCGTTGTTGTGAATCGGCTGAATTTCCAGGTAGTCATAGAAGGCGGCAATTTCTTCCAATTCAGCGTCCGTCTTACCGTTAATAATCGCGTCTATTAACTCACCTTGTGCGCAGGCTGAACCGATTATTAAGCCGTCACGGAATTTAGCTAAAATTTCTTTTGGAATGCGCGGCTTACGGTAAAAATATTTCAGTTCGCTGATTGACACGAGGCGGTAAAGATTGTCAAGACCAGTTTTATTTTTCGCCAAAAGAATGACGTGATAGGAATACTTCTGCTTTTCATCAGTCATCAAGTAACCTTCCATGCCGTAAATAATTTTAATGTGCTTGCCCTGCTTAGCAAGTTTAGCGGCAGTATCAGCGGCAGTTGGAAAAGCTTGTACAACGCCGTGATCAGTTATCGCGACGGCAGACCAGCCCCAATTTGCGGCGGTAGTTATCAACGTTTCAGGCGAAATAATTGCGTCAAGGGCGCTCATCGTGGTGTGTACGTGCAATTCAACGCGCTTGACTTCGGCATTATCGACACGCGGTAAATCATCGGGAAGTTTTTCGATAACGTCAGGCTGAATGATAATTTCATTCAAAAAATCATCGTACTTTACAGTGCCGCGCAGTTTTATACGATTGGCAGATTTAAGTTCGTCTTGAAAAGTTTCAGCGTCCGTTCTAACTTTAAAAATATTTTTGCAGACAATGCCGTCAGTATCATCAGCAAGCGCGAAGGTTACCATACAAGTACCCGTTCTAAATTCGCGCAGTTTAACGCCGTTTCTATCATCCGTGCCAATTTCGCCCCAAATTATGACGCGCCGAGTAGTTCCATCCTCAAGCTGTCTAACTTCTGAAATTGTTTCAACTGTACCAGAAATTTTTTCGACGAAGATTTTTTTAGCGTTCGTGGAAGATACTTTCTGCACGTGAGATTTTCTTGGCGCAGGTATAGCATTTTGGCTAACCATATGTACAGTATTAACTACATTGACTGGCGCGTCACTTTTAACTTGTTCGCTGTTGCGATGAAAATTTTTCGGCGTCGTCTCAATGTCATCACTTATTGGCGTATCAGCAATTATCGGCGGAAAATTTTTGAATGATATTTTTTGACGTTTTCTCGGCTTAACGTGATAAAAATCGTTGTGGAATGAAAGTGTTTCAAACGGTATAAAATTTTCATCAATGCTAAGCAATTCCAAAGCTTTAAGCAGAAGTTTTTCTCTTTCAGGTTGAGGAATTGGGAACAACGGCTTTAAATTTTTATCCCAAATTTCGCCGTCAGTGTTTCTAATATTTTTTCTACCGTTAAATTTACGTCGCAAAATTTTTTCGTATTTACAAACTAAGTAGCCAGGAAATTTTAATTTGAAGTAATACTCTAACTTTTGCGTAAAGTCTAATGTTAAATCGATTTCAGTGTAATAAAATTTTAAAGTCCACCTTTTTTTTTCGACGGTGATTTCAGACAGAAAAAAGTACTGAAGAAAATTTTGTATTTCGTCGTTGTCAAATTTAAAAGTTTTCAACATTTCTTTAACGGCGCTTTCAAGCGGTCGAATTTCACATTTTACTGACACGTAAATCACCCCCAAAAAATAATAGCGATGATATTTTAACCGAAAAAAGTTTTCTTGTCGAACCTGCAAAGGCGGCTTGATTCGTCAAAAATCGTCATTAACCCGCGCAGTGAAAATAATTTTTCCGCCAGAATTTTTGACGCCGTAAGTAATTTTGCCGCTAATTGTCGACTCATTCAAATCGTTGCTTAAAGTATTATCAAGCATTTTCAATTCACGTAGAATTTCACCGCGTTTATCTTGATTCAATTCAGGGCTAAGCGTAGCTATGACAAGCCCGAAACAGTTAATTGCTTGAAAAGAATCGTCGGTAGTTTTTGGCGTGGCGGTAATGTCGACTTCACGTACAAAATTATTTTCAATCTGCGCGGCGAATTTAAGATTGTCTGTAACGTCGTAGGAAAAATTTTCACCGTCAAGTTTCAACTTTGATTCGTCAAGCGCAAGACCTAAGCGCGGCGCTAACTTCGTAGCCTGTTCATTGTATCGCGTGCAAAATTCGGTACGTGTGAATTTGCTAACGTCAACAAATTCATGTTCGGGCGAAATGAACACGGCGTAGATAAAAAATGCAGTGCAGGCTACTGAAATGCCGAGTGTTGTACGCTTATCGTATGGCGAAAATTTATAAGCGAAAATCCAGCCGAGCGGCGGCATAAAAAGTAGCAGTATAAACAGTCCGATGATTCGCGGATAATTTTTAAACATTCCAGTCCAAGATGAAGTTGAAGTGGCAGGTTTTTCTTGAACAATTTGAATTGGTTTATTACGTTTTATTTTTCTCACAAAATTTGCTCCATTCTAGGGTGTAGGTAGTAGGTAGTAGGGGGTAGGGGGTAGGAAATTTTTAATTACGCATTATGCATTCCTAATTCCTAATTAACAAAAACAAACTGTCAATCGCGTTGAGATTGCGACTGACAGTCTGTTTGGGGTTTATGGTAAAGCTCGAATTAATTGCGAATCAAGATTTATGAACTAAGAACTAGAAAATAATTCTGCATTCTTAATTCTAAATTCTTAATTCTAG
>CAMJAZ010000126.1 GCA_946403735.1 uncultured Selenomonadales bacterium | reverse complement strand
ATAATAATTTTCGCCGTAAATATTCAAAAAACGGTTATCTTTGGAAGTTTGATATTCGGCAATTTGTTTACCGTCTTTAAAAGCTTTGGCGATTGTCAACGAGGTATGATAATCGCCGACTTTAGCTTTTGTTATGTCAATAACGCCGTCGCTTGCGTCAATGTAAATGAAAGGATTGGTCAACTTCAAAAGATTGGCGGTATCTTCGACAGTGTAATAATTTTCGCCGTCGAAAAGATAATTTTCGTTACGGGTGAAAGTTTTGTTATTGAAAGTGACAGAGCCGCCGATGTTCAAGCCAGTAATGGAATTAATCGCTCCGTTTACAAACGTGACAATAACGCCGTCGGTGTCTCCCGTAACTTTTACGCCCGCTTGCTCGCCAGTGACCTTGATTGTGCCGTTAATTAAGCTTGACGAATCTTTAGACGCGGAAATTTCCAATGCGCCGTCCGAATTGTAAATCGTACTTCCGATTGTCACGCCGCCCGAAGTTTTAACGGTGAAAGTTCCGTCATTAATCGTAAGTTTGCCGCCGCTGTAACTTGCTACCTGCGTGAAATTTTTTACGAAAGATGTTGCGTCGGTAATTGCGCTTATGTCGATTGTATCATTGACTTCAACATAACTTGCTCCGCCCGTCAAGTTCAAAATATCTGTGGCATCGTCAACGTCGTAAATTTTTCCGTCGCTGAAAAGTTTATTGCCGTTGCGCGTATAAATTTTTTCGTTGTAAGTGACATTGCCGCCGCTGTTTAAACCCTTGATTGAAGAAATATTTTTATTCACAAAGGTAACTGCAACGCCGTCCGAATCGTCGCTAACTTTTACGCCGAATTGATTTTCCGCAACGTTGACCGTACCGTTAATGACGTTGGAAGAATCTTTAGACGCAGAAATTTCCAATGCGCCGTCCGAATTGTAAACGGTATTTCCGATTGTCACGCCGCTTGAAGTTTTAACGGTGAAAGTTCCGTCATTAATCGTAAGTTTGCCACCCGTGAAGTCGGCAACTTGATTTTGATTCGCGTCTACAAAAATTGTATCGGCGCTGATGTTCGTTAAGTCAATTTCATTGGTAACTGTGACAAAGTTTGTGCTATCTTCCAAGTGCAAAATGTCTGTATCGTCCGTGACGTTATAAAATTTGCCGTCTTTGAAAATTTTTCCGCCGTCGTTCGTGTAAGTCACGCCGCCAAATTCGACAGAGCCGTTTACGTTCGTTATTGAAGTGACTGCGCCGTCTGAAATTGTGACGTTTACGCCGTTTGAATCATTTTCAACTTTTACGCCGAACTGCTCATCGGTAACGTTGACAACGCCGTTAATTAAGCTTGACGAATCTTTAGACGCAGAAATTTCCAATGCGCCCGTCGAATTGTAAACGGTATTTCCGATTGTCACGCCGCTTGAAGTTTTAACGGTGAAAGTTCCGTCATTAATCGTAAGTTTGCCACCCGTGAAGTCGGCAACTTGATTTTGATTCGCGTCTACAAAAATTGTATCGGCGCTGATGTTCGTTAAGTCAATTTCATTGGTAACCTTGACAAAGTTTGTACCGCCTTCTAACTTCAAAATATTTGTGGCGTCGTCAATGTCATAAACTTTGCCGTCGGTATGGAAAATTTTTCCGCCTTCATTCTTGTAAGTCACGCCGTCAAATTTGACAGAGCCGCCGTTATTTAATCCCGTGATTGAAGTAATCGTGCCGCTTTCAAATTTGACATTAACGCCGTCATTATCATTTTCAACTTTTACGCCAAACTGCTCATCAGTAATGGTGACAATGCCGTTAATGAGGGTTGAACTGGTCATCGTCGAGTGAATCATAAGTTCACCGTCAGAAACGTAGTTGACGTCGTTGACTGTGACGTTGCCCGAAGTTACAACATTTGCTTCAAAGTCAATCGTCAAGGTTTTGTTTGCGCCGAGTTTTATCGTTACAAAATTATCTTCCGCCGCATCAGAAAGTACAGGCGGCTTGGTAAGTTTGTAAGCGCCATTTTCAATCTTCAACTTGGCGGTGTAAAGATCTTTGTCGTAAGTTCCTTTACCGTAAATCGTTCCGTCCGTAAGATTTTCCGCCGTCAAGTCAATCGTATTGTTTGCGCTGATGTCAACGTAATCAACGCCGCCCGTCATATGCAAAATATCTGTGGTATTGTTGACGCCGTAAATTTTATTATCGAGGAAAATTTCCAAACCGACGCAACTGTAAGTTTTGCCACCGTAAATTACGGTTTCGCCGCTGTCAAGCCCCGTGATTGAAGTTATTGCGCCGTTTGTTGCCGTGACTGAAACGTTGCCGCCCGTAACCTCAACGCCTTCTTGTTTATCGGTGACGATAATTGCGCCGTTGTACAAGCTTGAACTGTCAGCCGTCGTAGAAATTGTCAATACGTCGTTATTCGCCGACGTGTAATCAATGCCGTTTACTTTGACTTGTTCTACTTTGGCGTTAATCTTCGTTTCAAAGTTCGTCGTCACAACGGAATTTTTATCATTCACTTGGAAAGTCAGCGCTTGATTGGTAAACCCCGCACCTTTCGTGATTGAGTAGCTGCCTTCTCCATAAGTAACGCTTACAATCGTTTTATCTGCCGAATAAGTTTCTTCAGTGCCGTAAATAATATTCTTGCCGTTCAAAGAAATTGTATTGCTGACAAGTTTTTCATAAGTGAGCCCGTCGCCCGTCAAGTCCAAAAGGTTGGTGGTATCAGTGACGCTGTGCAATGTCGTCGTATCGCCGAAAGTCTTTGAGACTTCGTTGCCGACGCGCTTGTAAGTTGTGCCGTCAAATTCAACCGTGCCGCCGTTATTAATACCGCTTACAGATTTAACCGCGTTATTCTCAATCGTAACGGTTACGCCGTCGGAATCGTCTTCAACTTTGAAAGACTTGCCGCCGATTGTAACCGCGCTCGCCGTTTTAAATTTATAGTCGCCGTCATTAATCGTAAGTGCGCCAGCTTTAAGTTCCGCAACCTTCGCGCCGTCTTTGAAGTACAAAATATTTTCGTCAATGGCGGTGATGTCAATCGTGTCGGTGATGTCAACTTTTGTTTTCCAATTTTCGGAAGTCGTCGCAATGAGCGCGGCTGTCACGTTGTCCAGTTCGCCGTCAAAAACTTTCGAGGCGTAAGTCAAAAGTTTGCCGTCATAGTTGTAGTTTGTGCCGTTAAGCGTAAAATCTCCCGTCGGCAATTCGACGTTGATTGTACTGGGAATGGTGCCGCTGAATCCTGCGGGAATTTTTACGCTGTAATCTTCGCCGCTGACTGTCAACACGCTTTCTTTGAACTCTGCAACCTGCGCGAAGTCTTCATCAACAAAAATTGTCGTCTTGGAAACTTCGCTAAGGTCGATAACTTTATTTTTAACCGTGACAAAGTTTGTGCCGTCCGTCAAGCTCAAAATATTTGTGTCGTCCGTGACTTCATAAACTTTACCGTTGCTGGAAATTTTATCGCCGACGCGCTTGTAAGTCGTGCCGTCAAATTCAATCGTGCCGCCAACGTTGGTAATTGAAGTAATTGTACCACCGTCGCTCGTCGTGACAATAACGCCGTTTGAATCGTCGCTGACAGTCAAAGATTTTTCGTTAATCGTGACAGTTCCGTTAGTCGTAATCTGCGCGGGAAGTTGAGTCGTAAAAGTTTTACCAGCGGGCAAAGTAATTTTAAGATTTTCCATTTGTTCCGCGCCGTCGCGTTTGGTGAGCGTGTAAGTGTCGCCGTCAACCGTCAACTTTGCAAAATAAGTAGCGGCAGAATAATTATCTTGCGTGCCGTAAATTTTCTCCGCCGTCACGTCAGTTAAATCAATCGCGCAGTCTGAAATTTTTACATAATCAACGCCGCCCGTTAAGCTCATCAAGTCAACCGTGTTGTCGGTGACGGTGAAAATTATCGTCTGCTGATTGCCGCCGTTTTCACGTTTGATAATTTCGTTTCCTGCGCGAATGTACGAATAATCATCGCCGCTTGAATTTGAATGGACGCTTACAGATTCGCCGTCATCAAGCCCCGTGATTGTTTTAACCGCGTCATTTTCAATCGTAACGGTTACGCCGTCGGCAGTTACATTTTCATTTTCAAAGCCGAATGAAATGCGCTTGCCGCCGATTTCAACCGTACCGCCTGTAAGCTGAATTTTATCTGCGCCGCTGATTTTTTGTTGATTATCGAAAGTAACATCGGCGTTTGTCTCCGTGACGGTGAAAGCCGTATTTTCCCACGTAACTTTAATTCCCGCCGCTGTGTCTTTGTAAATCGTAAGTGTACCGTTGCCTTCGCTGACTGCGAATTGAGCAACCTTAACGCCGCTTTCGTTAATATACGTGATATTTTCTTCGCCGAACTGATAATTTATCGTATTATCGGTGATAACCTGCACAACCTGCCAAGTTGAAGTTGAAGTCGCAATGGTGTCGGGCGTGACGTTTGAAAGTTCGCCCGTGAAAAGCTTTGTGACGTTATCGGCGGTGTAAGTAAGTGCGCCGTTTGAGTAACGTTTATAATTAGTGCCGTTAAGCGTGAAAGTTCCCGCAGGCAATGAAAGTGTAATGTTACCGTCAACGTTGCCTTTCCAATTTTCCGCGATAACAAGTCCGCTTGAACTGAAAGTAAGTTTCGCGTC
The DNA here is from genome assembly GCA_946403735.1 of uncultured Selenomonadales bacterium. Taxonomy (GTDB): domain Bacteria; phylum Bacillota; class Negativicutes; order Selenomonadales; family Selenomonadaceae; genus Quinella. The sequence goes on along the minus strand of CAMJAZ010000126.1, from coordinate 1,240 downwards.
AACGTCAAGCGCCGTGACTGTCGCCGATTTATTGTCAAGCTGAATCACGGCAGATTTTTCTTTCGTGACGGTTACGGTATCGTCTGAATCAGCTTTCACTATCGCGCCGCCGCCAACCGTGATTTGGTCTGCACCATTGCCGCCGTCAACGTAAACATTGCCGTCAACGATAATGTCATCAGCGCCCGTGCCGCCGTAAACGCTTACAGCTTTTTCGCCGCCGACATTATCGACGTTGATTGTATCGTTGCCGTCGCCGCCGTAAATTTCAAAGTTGCCACTGCCGACAGTTACGCCGCTGACTGAAATTTTATCGTTGTTCGTAACGGTTTCATCGCCGTCGCCTGATTCGGGAGCGTCTCCGTAAACTTTAACCGTGCCGCCGTAAAGTTTAGCGCCCGAAATGTTTATTGTGTCGTCATCTGAAGTGCCGACAATTTCAAATGTGCCTGTGGTAATCGTGAAGTCTTTGATAACGTCGTTTTCGTAAGTTACACCAATGGAACCATCGCCGTTTGTCCGCTTAAATGTTTTATCGCCGTCAATCGTAACCGTAACGTCATTGTCGAGAGTAATTCTACCTCCGTGCAAAGTCGACTTGCCGTCAGCCGTCAAGATTGTTAATTTGTTACCGGGTTTTTCAAGCGTTTTATAATCCGCACCGTTTACGGTGACTTCGCCCGTTGCAGTAACTTCCGCGTTAAAGTTTGCCGTCAAGTTTTTGCCGTCGTCAATCGTGACTTTGAGCGCTTCGGTTAATTTGTCATTTTTGTTGAGCGTTAAACTTTTGTCTTCGGACTTTTCAACTTTCGCAAGATAAGTGCCCGATTCGTAGTTATCGGACGTGCCGTAAATCGCAGAATCTTTATCGCCCGTCAAGTCAATCACGTTGTCAGCGCCAACTTTGACGTAAGAGTATCCGCCTTTCAGCACGTGAGCCGAATTTTCGTAGCACTCAAAAATTGTCTGCACGTTGCCTTCAGCCTGAACAATGAAATTACCGTTGCGCTTGAAAGTTTTGTCGCCGTAAGTGAGCGTTGCGCCTTCGTCCAATCCGTCAATCTCCGTGACGGTGATAAAATCGTCGTAGTTAATTTGGCTGCTTGATTCGACTGCCGCAAAATATGCGTCATTGTCAAAGTCAATGTTTACGGTTACGCCGTCATTGTCGCCGGTGACTGAAATATTTTTGCCGTTGTAATCGGTGAAAGTTTTTCCCGAAGTTATGACAGCGTTGCCG
>CAMJAZ010000125.1 GCA_946403735.1 uncultured Selenomonadales bacterium | reverse complement strand
ATTGAACAGAAAACTACTGTTCAAATCGGTGTTGCAACCACCGTCGGTATGCAACTCGGCATTTTTCATACTATCATTGACAAAGGACAACAACTTCCCTGCGACGGTTTTGGCGATTTCCATTTGCTGGGAGATAATCAACGCTACTTGAAAATTACTTACTATGAACGTGACATAGAAAATTTTCCCAATGCCAAAAAAATCGGTGACGACGGCATAACTTATGTTGACGACCTTAACATTGAACTGCCGCCAAATTTGAAAAAAACTGATATTACCGTTAGGATTCATTTTCATGTAAATAAAGATTCCAGCTTGGAATTTTCCGCCAAAGTTTTGCACAAAGACGGTTCAGTTGTCGGAGAAAATATGATTAAGATTAACAAGTCTTCAGAGTTGCTTTAGGAAGTGAATGTATTGGATATTTTTAAACGTATCAAAAATTTTTTAAATCGTCTGCGCGGCAAGCCTAAACGTACGCCGCGACAAATTTTGCAAAGTCATAATCGCCGCGTTGAAACGTATACGCCGCCAGTTGAAATTAATACACCAGTTGAAGTTGACGTTGTGGAAAATATTCCTGTCGAGCCGTCGTACGAAGATTTTCAAGACAAACTTGTCATTGACATTAAAAGCGTTGAGGATTGGGAAAATTTCGTCGGCAAATTGAATGACCTGCGCGACTTTGAAAAATTTTTGTTTGATAAGCCGTTGCACTGGGTAACCGTGCAGCTTAACCGCGTTCGTGACGTACTGAAAAATTTGTCGACGCCAACTGATTTTTCTGACGACGAATTAAATTTTAAACTTGCTAAAAAAGTTCGTGACGTTACAGAATTTATGTTGAACATTTGGCAAAGTTGCACGTCGGCGAAAGACCTTGATGAAAATTCGCGTGTACGATTAAAAAATCTCGTCGAACAGTACGTTGAAAAAATCGGCGTCGATAAGAAAAATTTTCAGCCTGGCGATTCTTTTGACGATTGGGCTAAATTGAATATGGCGGCAGGTTCTTTTAGTCAAACTGCGACGGACGATATAAATTTGGTCGGAAAGATTGCTAGCGTGACGATTCAGCCTCACGTAATTTATTATGTCGGTGAAAATGGCGACGTCGAGAAAATTATTTTCGGCGGGTATTGTACGACGTACAAGAGGGGATAGCTTATGTTTTTAATTTTTTGTACTGAAGAAGATAAAAATAAAATTGAAAGTTCGATTTCCAGACTTAAAGCGGAAGTTGCGACGTTGAAAGGCGAACTTGACGCTCTTAAACGCCAACCAGATTCAACTGCCGAACTTAAGGCGGAAGTTGCAACGTTGAGAAGTGAATCTGACGCGCTTAAACTTCAACCAGATTCAACTGCCGAACTTAAAGCGGAAGTTGCGACTTTGAAAGATGAAGTTGCAGAGCTTAAAAGTAAAGATTTTACTGCCGAACTTCAAACGCAACTTGAAACGTACAAGGCGGCAATTACTAATCAACTCCGTGAAATGTTTCAAGTTCAAATTGACGCGCTGAAAAAAGAAAATGCCGCATTGAAAGATGAAATTGACGCGCTTAAACGTCCAACTCCACCGCCGCCACCTACCGATGTAGTTTTTGATGCAGTTTTTATTCCCAATGACAGAGAAAAAATTCCCGCGCAGATTGCTAAGGCGTTGAACGTCGACGATATTAAAAATTTTTTAATCGCTAACGATTCGGAAACTAGCAAAAAATTTCAAAAGTTGATTGACGTACACTTTAAAGCCGTTAAATCTTTCGCCGACAAGTTGAAGTTGAAAGACCTTGACGACGAAGAATTAAGCGAAACTGTCACGGGCAAATATTTTAAACTTTTCCAGCAAATAATTTTTGATAATCTGCTTTTAGCTATTCAACGCGGCTTGCAAACGTCTGACCCTTTCTACACAGAATTTTCAGCTAAACTCAATGCGTACCTTGAACAGTGCGGAATTTATAGCGTCAATGTTAAAGCTGGCGTCAAAGCTACCGATGACGACTATAAAAATATGTCGTTGCAGAATGTTAAAACTTCTGACCAAAATTTAGCTGGCGTCATATGTCAAATTGAACGTCTGCCGTACCGAATAAATTATCTTGACGAATTTGGCGAACAAAAATTTTTCCAATACAACGGAATGATGAGTCTTTACAAGGTGGTATAAAGTATGGCAAATTATTTGTTTGGAATTGATTTTGGCGCGTGCAACTTGAAATGCGTACGTGCTGACAAATCGCGCATTCGTCCTGTACGTCTCAATACAAATGACGACGGCTCTTTTCATACGCCCAACGCAATTTTCTACAAAAAAAATAAAGACGGCGACGTAGAATTTTCTATTGGGCAATACGCCATTGATATGGGTTCATTGACGCCTGAAAATTTAGTTGTTGGCTTGAAACGCAAACTTGAATTGAAAGACTGGCGGCAGTTCATTCCAAATTTGAATTGCGACGTTTCCGCAGAAAAAGTTGTTGAAGATATTTTAAAAAAAATTTTTGACGCCGCTACAAAAAATGTTCCAGCTGGCGACGAATCACACGCAATGGTTACAGTTCCAGTCATTTTTACGAAACATCAGCGCAACTTGATTAAGGCGGCGGCACAAAAAGCTGGCTTTATCGTCGACGGCGTGATTAATGAATCATTTGCCGCAATTTTTGGCGTTGACGCGGAAGAAGATTCACTCAACGTAATTTTCGATTTAGGCGGCTCAACTCTCGACGTTAGTATAATAAAATTTGAACGTGACGAAGTGCAGGAACTTGTAGCGGCTGGGATTAAGTTGGGCGGAATGGACATTGACAGAGCAATTTTAGAAAAAATTCTCAAGCCAAAATTTGGCGACGCATTGGCGGCTAGATGGCAATGTTTAAACGCTGATGATTTTCAGATGAACTTTGTACGCCGCCTTCGTGAAAATCTTTATGCCGATGAGTTCGACGAATCAGCTAGCGCAACGCTTGTCGACGCTTACTTTGATTTTGAAATTACCCGCGCAGAAGTTGACAACTTGCTGGAAAGTGAAGGCTACCGCGAAAAAATTTTTGCAATGCTTGATGAACTTTTCGGCGAACTTTCACAGGGGGAAGATGGTTTCGATAAATCTGACGTTACAAAAATTTGGGCGTTGGGCGGCACAATGCACATTCCGTATTTTAGAAATTTGCTTGAAAAATATTTTGGCGAAGAACTTTTTAACGCGCAGGATTATGACTTTGAAGACAATGAAGAACTTATCGAAGGGCTTGACGACAAATATTTAGTCGTAGCAGGCGGCGCGGCAAACTTCCTTAAACAACGTGAAAATATCACGGCGATTAATGCGATTCCCTATAGAATTTGTTACAGCTTGGGAAAAAATTTGCGGCTGGGCATTGCAAAGAATATGCCAGCAGGATTTGAAACTTTGTACTTGCATTTGGATTTAGCGGAGCTTGATAATTGCGGCTGGAAAATTTCGCTGTATCAAACTTTTGGCGACGAGGCGAATTTTGATGAGGCGGCATACTTGGGCGAAGTTCAATTAAATTCCGCGCTGTATAAAAAAAAGGAAAAGCCGTTGCTTAAGCTTAAAATGATGGGTGACGGACGCTTAAGGTTATGTTTCAGTGAACGGCGTATGCTTGATGACGGCAACGCAGATGTGATTCTTGTTGAGCAACATTTTTTAAATTTGGAGGAATAATTTATGGACGAGTTGAAAGACCAGCTTGAGGATTTTAACGAACTTCATAGCTTGGGCATAGAAATTTTGACGCAGTTGGATGACAATGTAAAATTTGCTGAATCGGAACGTAACGAAGCTAAAGACGACTTAAAAAATATTCGCGTGGAATTGGACAAAGTGAAAGATACGAATAAAAATCTTTCGGCGGAACTTGCCAAATGCCAGCGTGAAGTGGAAGTTATCAAGCGTGAACGTGACAATCTGCGCGGGAAGTTTGATGAACTTTTGAAAGAAAAAGAGAAAATTTCAAATGAACTTGGACGTTATCAAGATGTGTTTGCTCGTGCCATCCGTGAACGTGACGAATTGCGCGGCAAGTTTGATGAAATGAAAAGAATTTTGGTGAGGTGATTTTTTATGCAGAAGATTGACGACTTGAAAGAAATTTTTACAGCGACGCATGATTTAGGCGTAGCGTGGCAGAATGAACTTGTGAAACTTCGTGCAGAAAATTCACGTCTTACCGCTGAAAATAAAAATCTTGCCGCCAACTACGACAAACTTTCCTTAAGCTATGAAAAACTTTCTGCTGAAAATAAAAATCTGCGCGGCGAATTGAATAATCTTTCCGAACAAATTGAACAGCTAATAACAAATTTGCGTGACGATATTGTAAAGGAGTTGAACGCGAAAAATCCTGAAGAATTTCAAGGTTTCGTGAAAGATTATTTAAGGCAAATTCGCAAATGCGTTGACGGCGCAGTTGTAGCTGAAAAGCCGCAGGAAAATTTTTCGCCATACAGTGACAGTGAACGTCCTAACTACGGCGATTAATAAATTTCATAATCAAACTAAAAGAGGGCTGGAAATTTTTTTCCAACCCTCAATTTTATTTTCAAATCTTAAATCTGCATTCTTAATTCTTAATTCTAAATTCTTAATTCCATTAAACTGCCATAGCCGCCGCAATCGCCGCACCAAGTCCACTGCCGCCGTTATCTAAAATCGTGTCGACTTTCGCCGCGTCGTCTCCCAAAAGTTCACTAAGCGCCTTAGCAATATTTTCTTTGACAAGTGGCATTTTTTCATAGACAGAACCGTCAATAGCAATGTGCTGTTTCTCAATCTCGCCGCCTGCCGCACGTTGCCAAATAATTCCTACGAATGAACAGGTTACAATTCGTGCAGAACGAATGACAATAGCCGCCGCCAATTCTTTAATCTTTTTCACGTCGCCTAATTCAAGCGCTTTACCCGTACGTTGTTCAACAATCTGCGTAGCTTTTTCAAGGTTAGGCGTTTCGTCTAAAATTATCATCGACATATCGATTGACGTGAAACCGTACGGTTTGCCTTTCTCATCTAAAAGTTCAGCAATAGCCATACCGAAAAGTTCGCCCATATAACGACCCGACACCATTTTTTCATGGCGTTGTTCACCAGGTTTTTCAGACTTCCTGTCAAATTCCATATCGAAACGATTGGGCGTCAACTTCATAAAGCCGCCTGATTCAAGATTTAAAATCATTCCACCATTGCCAACGCCTTTAGGATCGTGAATGCTCGGTTCAAGGTAGCAAGTATTATGACCCGTAGCATAAATTGAGCCGATATAAACTCCAGGACTTTTATACGCGGCTGAAAGTAAAACTGCAACAGTGTCATTGATGACGGCAACAGGTTCAACGTTTTCAATACCACGACGTTTCAAGGCGGCGTTAAGTAAATCGTTGACAACTTCGCCTTCAACGCCAGGAGTTGCAAATTCTTTCGTCCAAATAATTAAGCGGGCGTTGTTCAAATCGTCCTGCGTCGACGGAAAAGAAAATGTATGACCAAGATAAAATTTAGTTTTATGGTCGCCGTCAATCGCTTCGTCGATAAGTTTTGCAAGGAAGTCGAACATTTGCTCGGCAGTTGAATCTTTACCGATATAATCGTATTTGCCCTCGACAATTAACGGTTCACCGACGCGTTTAATAATTTCAAATTCGCCGCCGCCGTTAAGTTTGATTCTTGAAACGCGAACATTAGTTCCGCCAAAATCCAGCGCTAAAAATTCGCCAGTTTCTTTGCCGCTGGGAAGTCCAACGTAAGATTTCAGCATACGCAGTGATGAATTGTCAGGATTTTTTAAGCCAAGTTGCAAATCTTGACGAAAATTCGTTGCAACTTCACGGAGCATTTCAGTAGTAGACTCAA
>CAMJAZ010000124.1 GCA_946403735.1 uncultured Selenomonadales bacterium | reverse complement strand
GTCTAAAGATTCTTCCAACGTCATTAACGGCACGGTCAACGTTGCGGTTGAACAATTCGGCGTAAAGATTAGCGACGATTCGGACGGCGTTGCAGTTACCTTTGCGGACGGAAAAATTTCTTCAATCAGCGGCTTGAATGACGGCGGCACGCTGACTTACGGTAGCAAAACTTATAACCGCACGAATGATAAAATTTTCATTGACGGCAAAGTTTATTTTGTTGACGACTCTACAAATATTTTGTCGATGACGGGCGGCGCAGATTATTTCACTGTTAAAGATTCGATTGACATCAGCAAACTTTCTGCAGGAGCGTTTATCGTCGACGCCAATAAAAATATCGTTGCGACTTACGAAGAAAAAACCTTGAACGTCACAGGCGATATAACTTTAACGTCAATCACGAACTTACAAGACGGCGGCACGGTTAATTATAAAGGCGTCACTTATTCAAGAAACGGCGACAGAATTTCAGACGGCACGAAAATTTTTATCGGCGACGCGACGGCGAATTTGCTTGACATGGAAAAACTTCCCGAAGTTATCGACATCGGCGACACTTTGAATTTGACGGGCATTAAAGACGGTTCAATTATCACGAGAAACGGCGTTGACATTATCAAAGTTAAAAAGTCCGCTAACGGTTACAAATTAACTAAATTGAATAACGCGGCGAACGGCATAACCATTGACGCGGGAAATATCGGCACGGTTAATTTAGACTTCGACGCAACGATTAAAACTTTGGGCAGTGTCACGGTCAACGGCACAAATTATAAAACCGTAAGCGGCGGCGTTACTGTTTCGGTTAAAGACGGTAAAATTTATCTGCAAGACGGCTACATTTCAATGGATAAAACTTTGCAGACTGCCGACGGAAAAATTTATACGAAGTCAAGCGGCTCGGCAAATGTTATCGTTGAGTCGGGAACTCTTACAAGCATTAAAAACTTTGTCGGCAAAATCGAAGGCGACTTCACAAACTCAACTGGCGTCAACGGTTCGGCGCTACAAGTTTTAGATGACAACGACATTACCATTGAGGCGAAGAATACCAACGGCTTGTATGAAATCGGCGGCTTGAGTCAGGACATGAAGATTTTACTCGACGGCGGCGCAAACAGATTTACTACCGATAGCGGCGGCACTTTCCTCATTGGCAAGACCCTCACACCGTTTGTCTTGTCGAGCAGCTGCACTTTTGACAGAGACGGCAACATTTTCAATTTCAAAGGCAGTATTACAAGTTTAACCCTTTCAACTTACACTATCAACGGCAAGAAAGTTACAGCGAGCAAGGCAGGTTTAACTTTCGTCACGGACGGCTACAGCATAACCGAAATAATCGGACTTCAAAAAGGCGATTGGGTCAGCGGCGACATTGACGGCGCGCAGTTCACTTTGCCGAGAAACGGTTCAGTAACTTTCAACGGCACAACTTACACTGTCAAAAATGATTTCGACGGCGTAATTGTCAAAGGCGATACGATTAGCAGTCTTGACGCGGGCGCAGAACTTTCCATTGACAAGGCGGGCTATTATCAAGTCAACGGTATTTATTTCAATCTTGATGCAAATCAGCCGATTTACGGCGTTTTCAATCCCAACGACAAAAGCTTAACCGCGACGGAAAATAAAAAGACTGCCGACCTGTTCAATGCCAACACGCCAATTGAACCCGGCGACTCCGCAACATTCATAAAAATTGACGAAGGTACAAGCATTTTCGACATCAAGCCTGTTGATATTAAAATTAATCCCAATTCAAATGTCTCAATCGATTCGGGGCAAGCACTTCAAGTGGAAGTTTGGAACGGTCAAGCCTTTACAATTTATTCGCCGCCTGACGGCAGTAATGCAATGATTTGGCAAAACGGCAACGGCACGACTGAAACCGGCGGAACTACCAACGTTTCCAATTACGACGCAAGCAACGGCAGCGGCATTCAGACGAATCAAAATAACCGTGACGACTTGTTAAACCAATTTATCAACGGCAATTATTCGGCAAACGGCAATTCGTTTACAAATTCTGCGAAAGGCAAGACATCATTCTTTAAAATTGTGACGGTAACTTCAGGCGACCTTGCGGCGGACATTGCAAAGGTTAATGTTGAAAACGGTATGCTTGCCAACTTTTACACTTTCGACGGCAAGGCGAATCAATTTGCGTGGACGGGCAACAGCGGCGGCATTATCGACGGCTCAAACGCCAGAACAGATTTAATTATGCAGGGCAACTTCAACGGCACGAATAACGGCGGCTCAAATCTTTTCGGCGGCAGTGCCAACAATGCTTTCCTTGCAGGTTCGGGCGATAACGTTTACTTGGGCACGGGCAAAAATGACGTTTACTTAAATAAAAATCGTGATGACAGCGGCGGCGTTGGAATTTACGCTTACGATAATTTGATTGGCACCGATTCTTCAAGCGGCAACAGTTCAGACCTTGCAGAAAATATTGACGGACAGAGCGCGGACGCTACAGGCGAGAAAAATTATTCAAGCGTCGTCAACAATTTCAAATTCGGCTTTGATGATGACAGCGATATTTTGTACATCAGCGGCAATTCCTCTTCACGCGACATTAAACAAAACTTCATTGAACCGCTGAAGGAAATGTTTGCAAGTCTTGTTGATGAAATTAACGACGCTGAAAACGATTCGACGGTTGAAAGTAGCGCGGACCTTGCCGAAAGTGCAATGATTATCAATCGTCCAATTTCTGCTGTCAACAAAAATTCATTAAAAGCCATTTCTACGTTGCGCCAATCCAATCGTCAAGTCGATCTTATTTCGCAGGCGGCTATCGGCGTAAACACCAACGCACTTTCAGCAAAGTTGAATGAATTGCAAAGTAGATTGACCAACTTGAGAAATTTAATGTCGCCTTCTACTAACGATTCGACGAATAACACGTCTTCAACGCCCAACTTGTCGATAGAAGAAATGCGTCAACAGGCACAGCAGATTAAGGAAAATGCAACTTCCGTACAGGATAACATCAATAACGCGACGCCGACAATTCCCGTCGCTTTGAATTTACAGCAGAACAATACAACTACCAAAGGGTTGGATATACTTTACGGCAACGGCGATACTAAAGCTAATATTGATTTGCCGCAAATAAATACAACTTCTGACCAGACGCAAAATAATCCGGCGCTTCAACAGTTGCAACAACAGGTGCAACAGTTGCGCGAAACAGAAAATGGCAAAATAAATTGGTCAGATGAAGAAAAAATTAAGCAAGAGATGCAAGAGATTCCGAATAATTCCGAGCTTCAACAGTATCGGCAAGTGGCGCAACAAAGTTCGGAAAATGCACCTATAGGAGTATTGCAATTGTTAGATGGCGGTTCGTCGACTTCCAATAATACTTCAACTACTGATAACACGCCTTCAACTAATAAGTTGTCAGAGGAAGAAGAATTTAAGAAAGCGATGCAAAATAATCCAGAGCTTCAACAGTCGCGGCAACAGGCGCAACAGATACTAGAAGTTGTGAACAATGCACCTATAATTTCCTTAGACACTCCGTTGTTCGCTGGCGATTCGTCGACTTCCAATAATACTTCAACTACCGACAACCCGACGCCTTTAACTACCGACAACACGCCTTCAAATCTCGATGATTTGAAGTCACAATTAATTTTAATTGACCAGAAAGACAACACGACGACGCAAAATGATTCGTCACAATTAACTTTAATTGACCCGAAAGACAACACGACGACGCAAAATGATTCGTTACAATTAACTTTAATTGACCCCGACACAGGCAAGGAAATCGAACTCAAAACAGTCAACAATTCCGGCGAAGTTAAATTCAACGACAACAGCGGCAATGTGGTGCAAATTCAAGACGACTCTACTAAAAACGATGATTTAAAGTCACAAGTAACTTTAATTGACCCGAAAGACAAGGAAATCGTACAGCCTTATTCAGAGGTGGATGCTCTGTCGCCTGAATTTCTTAAACATATGCAAAACGTGCCCAAAATAACATTTGAGTCTTTTAAAAGCGATGACGGCGGTATCGGTTTCAAAAATGTTCAACTCAAAGATAATTCCGATACCAAATCAAGCGGCGACGCGGCAGACGGCAGTGCATTGGGCAACGTGGATTATACGAAATTGATTGTCGGCTACGAAGACGGCACGGTTAAGACGGCTATTGCAGGTAAAGGCGCGGTAATAAATCTTGATTGGAACGGTGATGAACGCGCAGAAGAATATATAGGCGATAATTCGGGCGTTGACGTAGGCGAATATGACGGAACTGTTGCAATTAACTTGAACACGGGCGTAGGCGTCTTGGACGGCGACGAGGCAATAATAATCGGCGGCGTTGACAAGTTGAAAGCAGGTAGCGGCGCGGCAATGTTCGTAGGCTCTGCAACTGAACAAAATACGTTAATGGGCGGCAGTGGCGACAGTTCAATTTGGGGCGGCGGTAATTCCAAAGATTTAATGATTGGTTACAGCGGCGAAGATAAATCTGGCGCAACGAATTTCTTCTACGTGAAAGGCGACAGCTACGACACGATAAGCAACTTTGCATATTTGACGAGTGAAAATGCCGATACTGCGGACGAGATAAACTTCATTGAAAACAGCGTGACGAAAATTCATATTGTCGACGACGATGTTTACTTGACGGTTGAAGATGACAACGACGTTTTGAAGGTTGAAGGCGCAGTTGGCAAAGACTTCAAGGTTAGAAACAATAACACGGCGGTTATTGCGCAGGTTGGCACTGACAAGTTGACTTACGACGGACGCGCAAATTATTTCTACGCGGCAGGTAAGAATGCGACGCTGACAGTAGACGGCTCTGTACAGACTGCGCAAATTTGGCTTAACGGCGCTAAGGGCGAATATTACACGGGCGATATAAAAGTTTTGGACGCCGCGCAGGTTGAAGGTCGTACAACTTTAGTCGGCAACGATTATGACAACGTGATTATTGCGAGCAAAGGTGATTCGAGTATGTGGGGCGGCAATTCCTCAAGCAACGATACACTGATAGGCGGCGAAGGTTCGGACAATTTCTTCTACACGTACGGCAACGGTCACGACACGATTAACGGTGCGACGGCTGACGACACGGTTAATTTGTTCAATATGAATTTGGAAGAAATTAGCAACGTTGAAGTCAATGAAAGTGCGGTTAAGATAAACTTCACGGACGGCGGCAGTTTGACGATTAACGGCAACACGAGCGGATTAACGTACAAAGTTGGCGGAGAAAATTATATCGTCAATCAAAGTACGCGGAATTGGACGAAAAAATAAAATTTAAAATTTTTATTGACAGCTAAAAATAAAAACCTCTGTCACGGTTTAAACTGTGACGGAGGTTATTTTTTTTTGATAAATTGCCAGACATTACGCCAATAACGGCAGATATTCTTTTTGCTCTTCGACAGGAATTTTAAGCGCGTCCATAGCTTGCTTGGCAGTCCATTTTGTGCTGTCCATTAAATTGCGAATACTTTCAAGCAATGTAGCCTTTTTTGTTTCCGCCGTTGCTTTTTCTGTTGCTTCTTTAGCCGCCTTTTTTGCAGCTTTTTCGGCGGCTTCTTCCGCCGCTATCTCCAACAACGGTTCCATTAACCCGCCCATTTTTAACAGTTCCCCTTTCATATTTCTTGTAAGATTTATTTTGTACTCATCATGCAGAATTTTTTCTTTGTCTTCTGTCTTCTTCGCGTCCATAAACAGTAAGTGCAACAGATTCAGAAGTTTATGGCTTGTCCCATTCTTTCCCAAATTTAAGATGATAATCTTTATTAAATCGTAGTTCGACTGCCTATCGTGAAAATTACCGTGAATAATTTTTTCAGTCAAGCCGTATTCTTGAATTGAGTCGGCGCGATAATTTTGCACGTTCATACACA
>CAMJAZ010000123.1 GCA_946403735.1 uncultured Selenomonadales bacterium | reverse complement strand
GACGGCGAAAGTTGATAATCAGCGGCACTATAGCGTAGTATAGACTAATCGTCCTGAGAAGTAGACCTTTATTCGTGGGGAGTATGTCAAAGATAGACTACAAATGCGTTGAAAGTACAGAATTTATCGAAAAGCGGCGTAAAACGCATTAAAATTTAATTAGCGGTTAGCCTTCCGCTTTATCAAAAACGTGTAAAAAATCAACGGCTCGTGTCTTGTAAGCAATGAAGTCGTTTCGGTGTGGGGCACTCCGTACACTAACCCACACCGTAGCGTAGCACTTAGTGAACTAATTGCTCATCAAGCCCCCGCCTTTCGGCTCGGGAATGTCATATATATGAAGAATTAAATTAGTTCCGTAAAACAAAAAAGCCCCGCCGATTTATGCGAGGCTCTTTTTTTATTATAGGCGACGGATTATTTACACGCTGAAGAAACCAAGTTTTTGTAACAGACTGATAAATTTTTCTACGTATTCCCACATAGTGACGGGCCAGCTGTAGCCGAGCCGATAAAGTACTTGCATTGTGTACAAATTATTTTTTGGAAAGGTGACAACTTCAGAATCATTATTTCCGCCACGATAAGCAATGCTACTTGTCAAAATTTTAGCCTTGTCGGGATTTTCCTCTGCCGCTTGCCATGCCGCTTGAAAATCTTCCTGTTCAACGAAATTTATATCAAGTCCGCAACTTTTCATGGCGCGAATAACATCGCCGATTGACATGTTATGATGATTGACAGGGTGGAAGATGATACATTCTTTTGGCGTTTCGGACAACATCAGAATTGTCTTTGCAACTTCGTCAATAGGTGAAAACTCAACAAGGTTATCCATATGCGCGAAAGGACATTTGCCAATTATCGCGTAAATTTTCAGCCTGCCCATTGAAGAATTTGTTCCAGCGTTAATTTGAAATTCGCCGTCTGAATATCTTGCCGATAAAGTACCGACGCGCATAATTTTAGCGTTGAGTCCGTCATTTGCAACGGCGTCAAGAATTGCACGTTCCGCCAAAAATTTCGAGCGTACATATTTATTCGTGAGCATTTGCCGAAAGTAAAGCGTTTTTTCAGTAGGTGAAATATTTTCGTCGACTTCGCCTTTAATGCCGTTACGAATGGTGCTTATGGTCGAAATTTGAATGAACTGCAAATTGCAAGCCTTGCAAACGTCAATCAAATTTTTTACGCCGCCGACGTTGACGACTTCAATTTCATTGCCCGTTGAAAAATGTTTAACCAACGCCGCGCAGTTTATGACGGTCGACACGTCGCTAAGATTTTTTATTTGTTCGAGTGTATCTGCGCGGGTCACGTCGCCTTCAAGAATGAAAATTCGCTTGCCGAAAAGTTCCGCGTAACTTTGATCGAAATAGTAGAAAAGTTGAGCTTTCATACGTTGTTCGGCAGGTAAATCTTTTCGCCCGCGCAGGAGACAATAAACTTTGCCAGAGTGATTTTCAATAAATTCGTGCAAAATGTGAATGCCCAAATAACCAGTCGCGCCAGTCAAAATTATATTGCCGAGCGGTTGACGTTCGCCATTGCGGAAATTTTCTAAAGTGTTATCGTTTAGAATCGGTTCAAGTTTAGAGTAATCATAATCGGAAATTTCTTTGTCGAGGGTTGAAGTTGTCGAAGAATTTTGAAGTGCGGCAAGTTCACGCGGCGTCCGATTAAGAAAAACATCGGCAAAACTTACTTTGTAGCCAAGCTTTTGAGCCATAATGACAACGCGCGTCACGAGTAGCGAAGTACCGCCCAAATCAAAGAAACTTTCATCCGCGCCAACGTCTTCAAGTTGCAGTATCGCGCCGAAAATTTTGCAGAAATCCGCTTCAATTTTGTTATCGGCTTTAGCAGTCGACTTGCTACGGGAAATTGTAGCTTCGGGCAATGACTTTGCGTCAATCTTGCCATTCAGCGTCATAGGCATTTTTTTAAGTTGCAGGTAAGCAGTTGGCACCATGTAATTGGGCAAAGTTGCGCCGAGAATTTTTTTCAAGTTTTCAGGGTCAAGAATTTTATCAGCCGTGAAGTACGCGCAAAGATGTTCAATGCCTTTAATCTTAGCAATTTTTACGACGTAAGTTTTAATGCCGTCAATTTTTGATAAAGCGCTTTCAACTTCTCCAAGTTCAATTCGCAAGCCGCGCAGTTTAATTTGATTGTCAAGCCTGCCTAAAATTTCCACGTCGCCTTCATCAGTCCAACGTGCATAGTCACCAGATTTATAGACGCGCAAGCCGTTATATTCGATAAATCTTTCAGCAGTTTTTTCAGGCAGATTGTTATAGCCTTTACCGACGCCAGCGCCGCCAATGTAAAGTTCGCCAACAATGCCAGGCGGTAATTCATTTCCGTCACTGTCAACAATAAATTCAGTGACGTTGAAAAGTGGACGACCAACAGAAATATTTTTAGCGTGCGTCAAGTCTTTCATATTCGCAGAAATTGTCGTTTCAGTTGGACCGTATGTATTGACAATTCGCGCGTTAGTGATAGTCCGCAACTTCGTCAAAAGTTTTTCAGGATATTTTTCACCGCCGCTACCGATGAATTTAAAATCTTTCATCGCGTTAGAAAATGCGTCTGACTCCAAATACTGATAAATTCTTGAAGGCGTGGCATTAATCGCGTCGCCGCCGTTTTTCACAATCAATTCCGCCAACTTGTCGGGATTGTTCGCCTGTTCCTTGTCCGCAAGAATCAAAGTTAAACCGTTGAACAAAGGCAGAATAATTTCTTTCAGCGTCAAGTCAAATGAAAAAGTACTAACGCTGACGAATCTTTTAGCATTTTTGACGAGAATGTCAACCATAATGTTAGCAGGATTGTTGGTAAAGAAATTTGCGGCGTTTCGATGAGCAATCATAACGCCTTTGGGCTTACCAGTTGAACCAGAAGTATAAATTAAATAGGCTGTATCGTTGGGCGAAATATTTATTTGCGGGCGCGTCGAATTTTCATGAGCCAAAAGTTTTTCAACGTCTAAATATTTTTCGTCGGAAATTCTGTCAGCAGTGGTGATTATGTACGCCGCTTGCGAATCGTCAAGAATCTGATTTATTCTTTCAATGGGGTATTCGGTATCGCAGGGAATGTAAGCGCAACCAGCTTTGAGTACGCCAAACATTGAAATAATGGCGCGTGAAGTTCTCGGCAGTAGCAATGCAACGCGACTTTGCGGTTTAATGCCACGAGCAATTAAAGCGTTAGCAATTCTATTCGCCGCGTCGTCAAGTTGCCGATAAGTGAAAGTTTCATCAGCAGCAATTAACGCCGTAGCGTCAGGAGTTTTCAGCGCGAAATCTTCAAATCCTTCGTGATAGAAATTGTAAATTCTGCCGATCGTTGAAGGATCGGTGTTACTGCGGAACTTTGCCAAAATTTGGGCGCGTTCGTCGTCAATGAGCGAAATTTTTTTCAGCGGCGAATCAATCTGCGCGGTAAATTTTTCCATTGCAATGTTAAATGACTTCGCCAGCCCCTCAATCAAATTTGCGCTGTAATCGGCGGTGTTGTATTCGATTGAAAGGCGCGGCGCGGAAATTTCGCCAACAATGCGAACAATCAGCTTGAACTTTGCGGCGTCGTGAGCAAAATTTTCAACGCCGATAAATTTCGGAATCTGATGTTCATCGACGACGCCAACTTGATATTCGTACATAATTTTGGGCGTGAAAGAATAATCGGCGGCAATCTGCGCGAATGGATAATTTTCGTGTTCGATAACGCCACTGAACATTTTTGAAATTTTTTTGAGGAACTCGGCGACGGAAATATTTTCCAATTCGGCGAAAAGCGGCAAGGTATTAACTAACATTCCAAAAGTGTCAGCGAATTTGACGTTAGCGCGACCACTTGAAATTGTCGTCAAGTAAACTTTGCTGTTGGCGGTATATCTTGCAACAACATAACTTAGCACGGCAAGACACAACGCGGCGGGCGTCAATCCTTTTTCGTGGCAAAAACTTTCGACGTTGCTTGAAATTGCTTGCTCAAAAATTTTTGGTTCGCCGTCAACTTTGCCGTGAACGTCAGAAGTAATTTCGCTAGACGTTTCAAAGTCTTTCAGCAGGTCGGCGAAGAAATTTTTATTTGCGTCAAAATTAGTTTCTTCTTCGCGTACGAAGTCAAAATAAGTTGCACTTTCACTTTCAAGTTTGCCGCCGTCAAGCAAAATTTTCAAATTTGCCATGAACAAATTCATTGACGTACCGTCAAAAATCAAATGGTGAATATCGACAAACAAACTTACCCGCGCAGGAGTTTTTACAATTTCAAAACGATAAAGCGGCTCGGCGTCAAGCTTAAACGGTTTGACGAAATTATTTTTAAACGTGGCAAAATCATTTTCATCAAGCGTACGAATGGGAATGGCAGGTTCAACGGTCTGATTAGTCACCTGCATAATATCTTCCCCGCGCAGTTCAAAATGAATGTTGATTGACGGATGAGCGGCGACAATTTTTTTCACGGCGTCGACAAGTTTGGCAACGTCCATATCAGCCGCGAAGTTGCAAATAAACGGCACATTGTACGAAGTCGACAGCGGATTTTTCATACACTCTAAGTAAATGCCGCGTTGAACGTTGCTTATGCGAATTGAACTGACTGCCGTTGAAGTCTGCGCGGAAGATTTTTTATTGGACAGCAAGAAAGTTAAAAGTTCATCTTCAATCGTTTCAAGAGTGCCGCTTAAAAGTTTTTTGACTGGGATATTTACGCCGAATTTTTTATAAATTTTCGTGGCAAGTTTAATCGCGGAAATGCTAGCCAAGCCAAGATAATTTAATTCAGTGGTGGCGCTAAATTCTTTGAGTCCGATAACTTCGCCGATAATTTCAATCAAAGATTTTTCCAAGACGTTGAAATTTCTTTTGGTGTTGTCAACTTCAGCCGTTTGCAATTCAGGTTTAGGCAAGACGCGGCGATTGACTTTACCGTTTTGATTGAGCGGAATTTTATCAATTTGCATTGTAACGGCAGGAATCATATACGGCGGCTTGCGTTCAGCAATGAAATTATTCAGCGCGTCGATTGAAATTTTTTCGTCGCTTACAACATAAGCGGCAATAAATTTTCCTCCTGCAGGGTGGTCGAAGGCGGCAACCGTAGCGTCTTTTATGCAGTCGAAATCTCGAATAATTTTTTCAACTTCCGAAAGTTCAACGCGAAAACCGCGAATTTTGACTTGCCCGTCACGTCTGCCGACGAACTCAATATTTCCGTCAGCACGATAGCGAACAATATCGCCCGTCTTGTAAAGATTTTCATACGCGCCGTTGTCAAAAGGATTTTTTATGAAGACTTCGGCAGTTTTTTCAGGGCGATTGAGATAACCCGCGCCGACGCGAGGACCTGCCGCCCAAAGTTCGCCGCAAGCTCCAACTGGTACGCGGTGTCCATTTGTGTCGACTACGTACAATTTCACATTGTCAAGCGGCTTGCCTATAGGAATATTATTTTCAAACTTTTTAACTTTAAAAGCCGTTATCATAATTGTACATTCGGTAGGACCGTAGCCATTTACTAAAATAAAATTTTTCGGCGGGTCAAGCGTAACAAGTTTTTCTCCGCCGACCGTTAAATATTTCAAGCAGTGGTTATCAATGTCAGTTGCGAATTGTCTGCCGACCTGCGTTGTCATGAAAGCGTGCGTGACATGATTTTTTTCAAAGTAAGAGTTCATACCTTCCAAGTCAAGGCGCATTTCTTCTGGTACAATGCACAATGCCGCGCCGCTAGTCAAGGCAGGGTAAGTGTCAAACATATTTGCATCAAAGCCGAAACTTGCATAAGCGCCGACACAATTTTTTTCAGTTAAGTTGTAAAATTTTTTGTACCAATCAATAAAGCAAACTAAATTTTTGTGGGTAAGCTTAACGCCTTTGGGAATTCCAGTTGAACCGCTCGTGTAAAGCAAG